>DAHVSI010000138.1 GCA_027324645.1 Castellaniella sp.
ACTACGACCAGGAAACCTGACGGATCCCGTTCCCCCCACTTTCTATCAGGAGTCGTTTACGTGGCTACCGATTTTTTCAACAAACATCGTGACACGCTTGATCAGGCCGTAACGGCCATTGGCACGCGCGAATTCTGGACCCCGCATCCCGAGATGCCCAGTCCGCGTGTCTATGGTGACAACGCAGCTGCCGAAGGCGAAGCGGCCTTCGAAGCTTACAAAAACAGTGATTTTCCGCTTGATCAGCCTGGCGCACAGGGCACCACGGGTGCCGAGCTCTCGCCTTTTGGCGGCAGTCTGGGCGTGCGCTATCCGCGTGTGCCCGTGCAGACCTTGGTCGAGCAGTCCGGCAAGGCCCTGGAAACCTGGCGCAAAGGTGGCCCCCAGCAATGGGTGGGGGTGTGCATGGAAATTCTGCAGCGCCTGAACCAGCGCAGCTTTGAAATGGCGCACGCCGTACAACACACTACCGGCCAGGGGTTCATGATGGCGTTTCAGGCGGGTGGGCCGCATGCCCAGGACCGTGGCATGGAGGCCGTGGCCTATGCCTGGCAAGATATGTCCCGCATACCCGGTCTGGTGACCTGGGAAAAACCGCAGGGCAAGCACGATCCCATCCGCATGGACAAGCGTTTCACCGTTGTGCCCCGCGGTATTGGCCTGATCATTGGTTGCACCACTTTTCCAACCTGGAACAGTTATCCGGGTCTGTTCGCCGATCTGGCCACAGGCAACACCGTAATTGTCAAACCCCATCCAGGTGCCATCCTGCCTCTGGCGATTACAGTGGCCATTGCACGTGACGTGCTGGCCGAGGCCGGGTTTGACCCCAACGTCGTGCAACTGGCCGCCCACGAGGCACAGGATGACACGGCACAGGAATTGGCGCTCAATCCGGCGGTACGCCTGATTGACTTTACCGGTAGCAGCGCCAACGGCAACTGGATTGAGCAACATGCACGCCAGGCGCTGGTCTACACCGAAAAGGCAGGGGTCAACCAGATTATTATTGATTCTGCCGACGATATAAAAGCCGTGGCGCGTAATCTGGCGTTTTCCTTTGCGTTGTATTCGGGGCAAATGTGTACTGCGCCGCAAAACGTCTATGTGCCGCGCGATGGCATTCGTACGGCCGATGGCACCCTTGGTTTTGATGAGGTTGCCAAGGCACTGGGCGATGCGGTGGCCAAGCTGGTGTCCGATCCCGCCCGTGCCGTACAGATAACTGGTGCTGTTCAAAACGAGGCCACAGCGGCCCGCATTGATCAGGCACGTGATCTGGGCATGACTATCCTGCACGACAGCCAACCTTTGCCGCACCCGGACTTTCCGGATGCCCGGACGCTGTCGCCCCTGGTCATGGCCACGACGGCTGACCATGCCGATATTTACCAGGAGTGGTTTGGCCCGATCGTGTTTGTGGTGGCCACGGACTCCACCGAGCACAGTATTCAGCTGGCCCGCGACACCGTGATAAAGCATGGTGCCCTGACCCTGTCGGCGTATTCCACAGACAACCAGGTAACCGAGCAGATACAGGATGCTGCCGAACAGGCCGGCGTGTCCCTGTCATTGAATCTGACGGGGGCGGTATTCATCAACCAGACGGCTGCGTTCAGCGACTTCCACGGCACCGGGGCCAATCCGGCGGCCAATGCAGCGTTGTCCGATACGGCCTATGTGTCTAACCGATATCGCGTTGTGCAAACGCGCTGGCACGTTTAAGCTGCGAAAAAAGGATCACAACATGAATTACGAAACGATCGAGTTTTCGCTGGAGCAGGGTATTGCGCGCCTGACTCTTAACCGCCCGGACAAACTCAATAGCTTTACGGAAGCCATGCATGGCGAGATCGCCGACGCACTGGACAAAACCCAGGCACAGCCTGCTCGCGTGCTTGTCATCACAGGTAACGGCCGCGGGTTTTGTGCCGGCCAGGATTTGTCCGAGCGCACAGGTGATGCCGAGTCGCTTGACCTGGCCCAGACCATCGACAAGTTTTATGCACCGCTGGTGCGCCGGTTACGGGCGTTGCCCATGCCGGTGGTGGTGGGGGTCAACGGCGTAGCGGCCGGCGCCGGCGCCAATATTGCTCTGGCTGGCGATATCGTGATCGCGGCGCGCTCGGCCAGCTTCATCCAGGCGTTTTGCCGGCTGGGTCTGCTTCCGGATAGTGGCGGTACCTATGTGCTGCCGCGCTTGGTTGGGCAGGCCAGGGCCATGGGTCTATCGTTGCTGGGCGACAAGCTTAGTGCCGAGCAGGCGGTGCAGTGGGGCCTGATCTGGGAATGCGTTGACGATGACGCGCTGGCTGACAGGTTGAACGATCTTGCCACGCATTTTGCCTCGGCGCCTACCAAGGGGCTGGCCTATACCAAGCAGGCCATCAACGTCAGCCTGAACAATACACTTGACCAACAGCTTGATCTGGAGCGCGATCTCATGGGGGAGCTGGGTCGTTCCGAAGACTACAACGAGGGTGTTGCAGCGTTTCTGGCAAAGCGGCAGCCTGTTTTCAAGGGGAAATAACCCATGGATACCAATGACGCGGTGCAAGCAACCCTGCCCGACGATCCTCAGGCGCTGGCTGAGCTGGCGTCTCAGTCCATGTACGACAAAGACACGGCCTCACAGGCTTTGGGGATTAAGCTGACGTCAGTGTCGCCGGGCGAGGCGGTCATGACCATGACTGTGCGGGCCGATATGCTCAATGGCCACAAAACCTGCCATGGCGGGTTTTTGTTCAGTCTGGCTGACAGTGCCTTTGCCTTCGCATGCAACTCACGCAATCAGGTTACGGTTGCCTCGGGCTGTTCTATTGACTTCCTGGCTCCGGCATTCGAGGACGATGTCCTGACCGCAACGGCAACAGAATATTCGTTAGCCGGACGTACAGGCATTTACGACGTACACATAACAAACCAGACGGGCAAGCGTGTCGCTGTGTTCAGGGGGCGCTCTTACCGTATCAAAGGTCTGGTCACGGCCGGGCACGATTGATTGTCTGAACACTAAACAAGCAATAAATAGCACGCGCAGGAGCGACTATGTCTGAATCAACCCCATCACGCGTCGGCCGCGACGCCATTGAACATGCCAGCACCGACGAACTGCAGGCTCTTCAACTGCAGCGCATGCAGTGGACAGTGCAACATGCCTACGATAATGTGCCGCATTACAAGAGGGCGTTCGACAGTCAGGGGGTTCATCCCTCTGATCTGAAACAGCTGTCAGACATAGCCAAGTTCCCCCTGACCACCAAGAAAGACCTGCGCGACAACTATCCTTTCGACATGTTCGCGGTGCCCCGTGAACAGGCCTCGCGCATTCATGCCTCCAGTGGCACCACCGGCAAGCCTACCGTTGTGGGGTATACGGACAACGACATCAGCAAGTGGGCTGATCTGGTCGCGCGGTCCATCTGGGCTGCCGGCGGCCGGCCGGGTGATGTGGTGCATGTTGCTTATGGCTATGGTCTGTTTACAGGCGGACTGGGCGCGCACTATGGGGCAGAGCGGCTGGGCTGTTCGGTCGTGCCCATGTCTGGTGGCCAGACGGAAAAGCAGGTGCAGCTTATCCACGATTTCGGCGCCCGGGTCATCATGGTGACACCATCCTATTTCTGCAACATTCTTGAAGAGATGGAGCGCCAGGGGCTTGAACCCAAGCAAAGTCCCCTGGAAGTCGGGATTTTTGGTGCCGAACCCTGGACGGGCCTGTTGCGCTCCGACATCGAGCAACGTGCCGCCATGGACGCGGTCGATATTTATGGCCTATCGGAAGTCATGGGGCCGGGCGTGGCCATGGAATGTGTTGAGTCCAAGGACGGTCCGGTTGTATGGGAGGATCACTTCTACCCTGAGATCATTGACCCTTCTACTGGCGAGCCCGTGGCCGATGGCGAAGAGGGCGAACTGGTGTTTACGTCGCTGACCAACGAGGCCATGCCCATGATCCGCTATCGCACGCGTGATCTCACTCGGTTGTTGCCTCCTACATCCCGCAGCATGCGACGTATTGACAAAATCACCGGCCGCAGTGACGATATGCTTATCGTGCGCGGTGTGAACCTGTTCCCCACTCAAATTGAAGAGGTGGTCCTGAAAATTCCGGAACTGGCCGCGCAATACCAACTGGTGCTGACCCGGTCAGGCAATCTGGATGAACTTGAAGTCGTGACCGAAGTCCGCCCAGAATTTGATCACCTGAGCCGTGCGGAGCGGGAAAAAGTGGGCCAACGATTGACTCAAACCATCAAAAACTACATTGGCGTGAGCGCATACTGCAGTGTGCATACAGCCGGACTGGTTGAACGCACCCTTACGGGCAAGGCCCGCCGGGTAGTCGACAAGCGCCAGCGCTGATCGCATGCTGACACCAGAGACAGCCGGGCATATCGCTGGACTTGGGGTCGATATTTCGCGTGTCGACCGCATACAGCGGGTACACGACAAGTACGGCGACAAGTTTCTTGAGCGGGTGCTGGGTGCCGAAGAGATTGTTGTGTTCCATCGACGCTGGCAGCGCGATCCGCGGCGGGGAATTCGTTTTCTGGCCACCCGTTTTGCTGCCAAAGAAGCGTTTTCCAAAGCCGTTGGTCTGGGCATGCGCATGCCCATGGCCTGGTCACGGATGCAAACCCTTAATCAGCCCAGTGGCAAGCCCGGCGTCGTGCTAAGCGAGCCCCTGCGCACCTGGTATGACCAGCGCTTTGGCCCGGCACATGTTTCCATTACTGATGAACACGACATGGTCGTGGCTTTTGTCGTTGTCGAACGGTTATAGTTTGTCCTTGGGAATGCTTTAAGGTGCCTGATAGGCAACGGACAACATGGAAACAACTGTAGTGCACAATGGCCCTGGACCAGTCATGGTCGACGTTCAAGGGCATACACTGACGCCGCACGAAAACAACAGACTACGTGATCCTCTCGTTGGGGGCGTGATTCTTTTTGCGCGCAACTTTGCCAATCGTGAACAGCTCACTGCACTGTGTCAGGCTATCCATCAATCGCGTGACGAACCCCTGCTGGTTGCCGTGGACCACGAAGGCGGGCGGGTACAGCGCTTTCGCGAAGATGGTTTTACTCCTATCGCCCCAATGCAAAAGCTGGGCGAATGTTGGGAACAAGACTCGCAGCTGGCGCAACGCCTGGCTGCTGACACGGGGTATGTGATTGGTAGCGAGCTGCGTGCTTGCGGAATTGACCTGTCCTTCACGCCCGTGCTCGACCTGGATGATGGCGTCAGCACGGTGATCGGGCATCGTGCCTTTCATTCCAATCCCAAGGTCGTGACCGCACTGGCCCGCAGTCTGGCGCACGGGCTGGCTCTGGCCGGCATGGCAGCCTGCGGCAAGCACTTTCCCGGCCATGGAGCGGTGGCGGCGGATTCGCACCATGACACTCCGGTCGATACCCGTGGGCTGGATACAATTCTGGCTCGCGATGCCATGCCGTATCAATGGCTGGGCGATCTGGTTCTGCCCGCTGTGATGCCCGCGCATGTTATTTACCCAGAGGTGGATGACCAGCCCGCCGGGTTTTCATCCGTCTGGATTCAGGATATTTTGCGACAGCGCATGGCCTACGATGGTGTGGTGTTTTCCGATGACCTGACCATGGAGGGTGCCGCGGTGGCAGGAGATATTCTGGGGCGGGCACAGGCTGCGTTGCAGGCCGGCTGTGATATGGTGCTGGTATGCAACCGGCCCGACATGGCCGATGACCTGCTAGGGCGCCTGAGCCAGCCGGTCAGTGCGCATTCCAGGCAACGCATCATGCGCCTGAAGCCCACGTTGCCTGCACGTGCATGGTCAGATCTACAGGCATTTTCACCGTATCAACATGCCCGACAGCGACTTCGATCTCACCACCTTTCTGGCTGAACTGCCCAACCTGCCGGGCGTGTATCGACATATCGATGCCGAAGGCAAGGTGTTGTACGTTGGCAAGGCACGCAATCTCAAACGTCGCGTCGCCTCGTATTTCCAAAAATCGTCCAATAGCCCGCGCATTGATCATATGGTGGCGCGGGTAGCGCGGGTCGAGGTTACGGTTACGCGTACCGAGGCCGAGGCATTGTTGCTTGAGAACAACCTGATCAAGCAGCTGCGGCCACGCTACAACATCCTTTTCCGTGACGACAAGTCTTATCCTTATCTAAAGTTCAGCGCTCATGAAGCTCCGCGAATTTCATATTACCGCGGCAGCACAAGCGGGCCGGGGCGTTTTTTTGGCCCGTATCCCAATGCGTGGGCCGTGCGCGAGACCATACAGATATTGCAGCGTGTGTTCCGTTTGCGCACGTGCGAAGACAGCGTGTATGCCAACCGGTCGCGGCCTTGCCTGCTGCACCAGATCGGTCGTTGTTCGGCTCCCTGCGTAGGCAAAATCAGCCTGGAGGACTATCAGGCCGACGTGGCCCGCGCGATTCAGTTTCTGGACGGCCACACCGATGATGTCATGAGCGAAATTGAGCAGCGCATGCATCGCGCATCCGAACAGCTGGAGTTTGAACAGGCGGCCGCCCATCGGGACCAGATGGCCGCTCTGGCCAAGATATTGCAACAACAATCCATGGAGCATACAGGCAGCGATCATGTCGATGTCCTGGCGGTGGCACAGGTAAGTGGTCAGGTGTGTGTGAATCTGGCCATGGTGCGCGGTGGCAGGCACCTGGGCGACAAGGCATTTTTTCCTGATCAGACTCATGATGATGCCCCGGCGGATGTATTAGCCGCCTTTGTGGCGCAACATTACGCGGACAGTGCGTTGCCGCCTGTTCTGGTGGCATCGCATAACCTGTCTGATGACAGGTTGCTTGATTTGCTGGCAGAACGGTCCGGTACCCGGGCTCGGCTTATCGTGAGGCCCCAAGGCGTACGCCGCATCTGGCTTGAACAAGCCATGAGCAATGCCGAGCTGGCTCTGGCACGTCGCATGAATCAGTCGGGCAACCGTACAGCACGTACCCGGGCGCTGGCTGCAGCGCTCGATATGGATACTGACGATGCGGCCCTTGAGTCGCTGCACATCGAATGCTTTGACATCAGCCATACATCGGGTGAGGCCACACAGGCGTCATGTGTGGTGTACCGGAATCATGACATGCAGCCCTCGCTGTACCGGCGGTACAACATTGCCGGCATCACACCGGGGGACGACTACGCCGCCATGCGCCAGGTGCTGACACGGCGCTTCTCGCGCGTTGCGGATGGCGAGGCCGCAATACCCGACATCGTACTGATCGATGGGGGCAAGGGTCAGGTCAGTGTTGCGCATCAGGTGTTTGGCGAGCTCGGCCTTGATACGCGCAGCCTTGTTGGGGTCGCCAAAGGCGAAGGGCGGCGGGTAGGGAATGAGACGCTTATTTTTGCTGATGGGCGGGCGCCTCTGGTGCTTGGTATTGAATCGTCCGCATTGATGCTGATTGCGCAGATTCGTGATGAAGCACACCGCTTTGCGATTACCGGCATGCGGGCGCGTCGTGCCAAGGCGCGTACCGTATCACGGCTTGAAGAAATCGAAGGCGTCGGGCCGCGCAGGCGGCAGCGGCTGCTGGCCCGCTTTGGCGGGTTTTCCGGGGTGGTCGATGCCAGCATCGACGAACTGTGCTCTGTTGAAGGTATTTCCCACCAGTTGGCTGAGCGTATCTATCAAGCATTACGTTAGAAATAAGGTAGCATTGACCTATGCCCATGAATGTACCCATAGCCCTGACGTGGCTGCGCATTGCCATGATTCCTCTTGTTGTGGGGGTGTATTACTTGCCCGACAGCTGGATGGCGTTGCCTACGCGCGATGTCGTTGCGGCACTGGCATTTATTATTGCTGCCGTGACCGACTGGTTTGATGGCTGGCTGGCGCGTTTATGGAATCAGACTTCCCAGTTTGGGGCGTTCCTTGACCCGGTGGCCGATAAGCTCATGGTGTGCGCCGCGCTGCTGATTTTGCTTGATCTGGGCCGTGTGGATACGTTTATTGCCCTTATCATCATTGGGCGTGAAATCACGATCTCGGCCTTGCGTGAATGGATGGCACGGCTGGGGGCCAGTAGTGGGGTTGCTGTGCACTGGCTGGGCAAGTTCAAGACAACGGCGCAAATGATTGCCATTCCTTGCCTGCTGTACTGGCAATCCTTGTGCGGCATATCGGGCCGGGTGCTTGGGCAAATCCTGATTGTGGTGGCTGCCATTCTTACGGTCTGGTCCATGTTTTATTACCTTAACCGGGCCTGGCCCGCACTGACACAGCACGGCAAAGCCGATGCCTGATCCATCCGGACACGTTTTACTATGACCGCTAACAGTATCGCTTACGAATGTCCCCTGGAACGTCGTCGCGATTGGCTCCTGATTGGCCTGATTGGCATTATTCATGCCACATCGCATTTTTTCCAGCTTGTGTTGCCCACGCTGTATCTGTCGCTCGCGCACGAATACGGTTACGACTTTACCGATTTGGGCCTGCTGGCTTCCATGTTTTTTCTAGTGTCCTGTCTGGGGCAGGCCTCATCGGGGTTTGTGGTTGATCGCATTGGCCCGGCGCCTGTACTGTTTTTCGGGCTGTTGTCGTTTGTTGCTTCGGGCGTATTGATTGGCCTATCGCATAACTACACCATGCTCATGATCGCCGCATTGGTGGGGGGCTTGGGTAATTCTGTCTTTCATCCGGCCGACTATTCCATCATCAACCATCGCGTCAAGCCGTTACGACTGGGGCATGCCTTCAGTGTGCATGGTCTGACAGGCAACCTGGGGTGGGCTCTCACGCCGGTTTACATGGCCGCTCTTATTCACCTGTTTAACTGGCGCGTTGCCGCTTTTGGTGCGGGTGCGCTAGCTGGTGTGGTTTTTGTGTGCGCGTGGTTGGGCCGCCGGCTGCTTAGCGGTGCCGTGGCAACGGCCAAGCCTGCTGAGGCGCCCGCTGCATCAACGCCATCGGAGGGCACAGCTTCTACGACGACTCTGGAAACACCCACAGCCGGCAAGCGTCAGGCTGCCAACCCGGCTGCCCTGGACTTATCACGCCAGACTGCATGGCAGACGCTGCTGACACTGCTTGCCCAGCCGGCACTGTGGGGGGCGTTCCTGTTTTTTGCCTTTACTTCCATTGCCATGTCGTCGGTGCAAAACTACACCATTCCCATGCTGGGGCAGGTCTATGGCATTGACAAGGTGTTGGCCGGGTCAACGCTGTCGGCTTATATGTTGTGTGCTGCCCTGGGCATGCTGGCTGGCGGGTTTGTTGCCGGCGCCACGCCTCGTGCGGAACGTACCGTTGCCCTGTCGCTCATCATGGCCGGGTTGCTGCTGGTGGTTCTGGCTGCTGGCGCCGTGCCATCGCTGGCGGCTGTCGTACTGGTGGCACTAGCCGGCTTTTGCTCGGGTGTGGCGGCGCCATCGCGCGACATGCTCATTCGGCGTGTCACGCCCAAAGGCGCTACTGGCACGGTCTATGGCCTGGTGTATTCAGGTATGGATGTCGGGTCGTCATTGGGCCCAGCCGGATTTGGTCTGATGCTTGATCTGGGATTCGATCTGGCTCCTTGGATTGGCGCTGGCCTGGCATTTGTCGTGGCTGCTGGCATGGCTGTCTGGGTGGCGCATGCCGCAAGCGTTGCCGGCCCCCGGGCCGCACAGGCTACAGCCGGGTAATTTCACATACTGAAATCACCACTTCACGTAATGAAAAGCGCCTGCTGCAGTGCGCTTTTCTTTTTTTCATTAACAGAAAAGTCATTTCACATCGGGAAATGAGCTCCATAACTATTTGAATTTACTAATAAAAATATTTTGTCTTATATAAGACATAAGGGCTATGTGCAGCGCGTCATCCCTATAGAATGGATGTCATCTATTCATTCGATGTTCATTCTTTTTATATGGGAGTTACGACATGAGCACACGCGAAGAAGCAGCACGTCAGTTGCAGGAATCCTGGGCGCAGGACGCTCGCTGGCAGGGCATCAAGCGGGACTATTCGGCAGAAGAGGTCATACGCTTGCGCGGATCGGTAACGGTCGAGCACACGTTGGCACGACGCGGGGCTGAAAAGCTCTGGACGTTGTTGCACGAAGAGCCATTCATCAATGCCTTGGGGGCGCTGACGGGCAACCAGGCCATGCAGCAGGTCAAGGCCGGCCTCAAGGCCATTTACCTGTCAGGCTGGCAGGTGGCAGGGGACGCCAATATTGCGGGTGAAATGTATCCCGACCAGTCGTTGTATCCCGCCAACTCGGTTCCGCAAGTTGTACAGCGCATCAACAACGCCCTGACACGGTCTGACCAGATTCAGTGGATGGAAGGTGGCGACCCCTCCGATCCTGACTACATTGATTATTTTGCCCCGATTGTGGCCGATGCCGAGGCCGGGTTTGGTGGTGTGCTCAATGCCTTTGAGCTCATGAAAGCCATGATCGAGGCAGGGGCAGCCGGGGTGCACTTCGAAGATCAACTGGCCTCGGTGAAAAAATGTGGCCATTTGGGCGGCAAGGTGCTGGTACCCACACGCGAAGGGGTGGCCAAGCTGGTTTCTGCGCGGCTGGCGGCGGACGTGCTAGACGTGCCCACGCTGCTGGTTGCTCGCACGGATGCCGATGCTGCCGACCTGGTGACCAGTGATGTGGATGAAAACGACCGTCCCTTTATTACGGGTGAGCGCACCGCGGAAGGTTTCTACCGCACGCGTGCCGGCATTGAGCAAGCCATTTCCCGCGGTCTGGCCTATGCGCCGTACGCTGACCTGGTCTGGTGCGAAACGTCCACGCCCAATCTAGATTACGCCCGTCAATTTGCGGAAGCGATTCATAAACAGTTCCCGGGCAAGATGTTGGCGTACAACTGCTCGCCATCCTTTAACTGGAAGAAAAATCTGGATGACCAGACCATTGCCACGTTCCAGCGTGAGCTGGCGGCCATGGGTTACAAGTTCCAGTTTATTACCCTGGCCGGCTTCCACGCCCTGAACTACAGCATGTTCGAACTGGCTCACGGTTACGCCCGCAATCAGATGAGCGCTTTTGTGGAATTACAGCAAAAAGAGTTCGCTGCCGCGGATCTGGGCTTTACCGCTGTGCGTCACCAGCGTGAAGTCGGTACGGGTTATTTCGATGCAGTCACACAAGCTATCGAAGGGGCTGACTCGTCAACAACCGCGCTGGAGGGTTCCACTGAGGCGGAGCAGTTCGAGCAAGACGAGCCGCGTCAGTCAGGAACGCAAGCTGCCTAAACGCAACATGGGCGCACTGGCGCGCTGACAGCGCGCCAGTGCCCGGTTTTGACTCAAGCCTGGACGGCGTGCGCCCGTTCAGGCTTTTTTTATGACAAGGGCGATTTGATCTAGATCAATACAAACCCTACTGTGTGTTGGTACAGTGTCGCCCATGCGCGCATTCTCGATTTTTTCCACGCCTAACGGTCTGACCGTGCCTGCCCGGCAGGCGCGTCGGCATATGCTGGCCCGTATGGGGCTGGCGTGGCTGGTCATGATGCAAGTGACCACTTTGGCGTTTCCCGGCTATTTGCGCTCCGAATCCATGGCGCCCGACAACCTGGCATTGCTTGATAATGCTATCGGTGTCATGAACTGGCTCAGCCTGGCGCTCACCCTGCCAGTCATGCTGTATTGTGCCTGGCCGGTTTGGCAAGGTGCACTGGGACGTATCCGTCAGCAGCAAGTCACCATGGACGTGCCTGTCGCGCTGGGTATCCTGATCGCGTTTGTGCCCAGTGCCCTGGCAACAGTTCGCGGGTATGGCCAAGTGTATTTTGAATCCGTATCCATGTTTGTCGCATTTCTGCTTACCGCCCGGTACCTTGAGCTTTGTGCCCGCCAGTCTATGGGTATTGGGCAGTCTCACACTGACATCGAACAGTTGCGTGGCACCTTAAGTCGGCATGCAGACAGGCTGGCGTTCTGGTTTGTCGTGGTGCAGCTTGGTCTGGCCATGGCGGCCGGTATGTTCTGGTATGTCTATCAGCCCAGTCAGGCGGTTGGCGTCATGGTGGCCATGGTGGTTATCAGCTGCCCCTGCGCCATGGCCATGGCGGTGCCCGCATCGGTTGCGGCCGCCCATGCCAGCCTTACTGCACAGCCTGACATGTCGCCGGCTCGCCTGGCCACGCTGCGCACCGCAACAGTCGCGGTTTCCCGGCAAAATCTTTACGGCTCAGTGCTTTGGCATCTGGTCGTGACACCCATGGCGGCCATTGGGTGGGTAGCCCCCTGGCTGGCCGCCATCACTATGTTGTTGTCTTCCCTTGCCGTGGCGGCCAACGCCATGCGGCTTTATCGACGATTCGGGCGCCCATCGCCGTCAGACTGGTCAACCGGTGTGGCGCAAGGGCAGGGGGCATGACGGCATCACTGTATTTACTTCTGGCCATCTCCGTTGTGTTCATCGTGGTTGTCGGTGCCGCCTTCTGGTGGGCTATTTTTTCCGGCCAGTTCGATGACGCAGGCGAGGCAGGGCGTTCGGTCTTACTTGACGACGATCGCACCCACACCGGCAAGACGGATTCAATGACCGCAACGGAAGGCGAGCATGATGACGGCAGGCGCACTGACGATCATCATTAACCAGTTTCTTTTATTGTTTTTTCGAGGATACATTCATGGGCACTGCCGCTACAGTCGGAAAGCGGGCCGAAATCTTCAACTATGGCGTGGTCCGGCAATTCACGATCATGACCATTGTTTGGGGGGTGATTGGCATGGGGGTCGGCGTACTGATTGCCGCCCAGCTGATCTGGCCAGAGCTTAACTTCGAGACGCCTTGGTTGTCGTACGGACGCCTACGGCCTTTGCACACTAACGCTGTCATTTTTGCTTTTGGTGGCAGTGGGCTGTTCGCCACGTCCTACTATGTGGTTCAACGCACCTGTCAGGCGCGGCTGTTCAGCGACAAGCTGGCGGCGTTCACATTTTGGGGCTGGCAGGCCGTTATGGTCGGGGCCCTCATTACTCTGCCGCTGGGCTATACCAGTACCAAAGAGTACGCCGAACTCGAATGGCCGCTTGATATTCTGATCACCCTGGTCTGGGTAGCGTATGCCATCGTGTTTTTTGGCACCATCGTCAAGCGCCGGGTGCGGCATATTTATGTTGCCAACTGGTTTTTTGGTGCCTACATCATCACCATCGCCATGCTGCATGTCTTCAATAACCTCGAGATTCCCGTCTCGATGTGGAAGTCATACTCCATCTATTCGGGCGTGCAGGATGCCATGGTGCAGTGGTGGTATGGGCATAATGCGGTCGGTTTCTTCCTGACCACCAGCTTCCTGGGCATGATGTACTACTACGTGCCCAAGCAGGCCAACCGGCCCATTTATTCCTACCGCCTGTCCATTGTGCATTTCTGGGCACTGGCTTTCACGTATATGTGGTCAGGTCCGCACCATTTGCACTACACATCGTTGCCCGACTGGGTGCAGTTCCTGGGGGTCGTCTTTTCACTGATTCTGCTGGCACCGTCCTGGGGCGGGATGCTTAACGGTATCGCAACGCTGTCCGGCGCGTGGCATCGCTTGCGTACCGATCCTATCCTCAAGTTCCTGGTGGTTGCCTTGTCGTTCTACGGTATGGCCACGTTTGAGGGCTCCATGATGTCCATCCGTACCGTGAATGCCTTGTCGCACTACACCGACTGGACGGTGG
>DAHVSI010000139.1 GCA_027324645.1 Castellaniella sp.
CCCGGCATACGCCCGGCAACGGGATGGATGGCATATTTGACCGTGACACCGTTTTCGGTAAGTTTCTCGGCAAGCTCTTTGAGTGCATGCTGCGCCCGCGCCACCGCCAGGCCATAGCCCGGGACGATGGTGACGGTTTCGGCATTGCCCATGATGAACGCGCCATCTTCGGGGCTGCCTGATTTGACGCTGCGGGCTGCTGTGTCGGCCGCTGCGGCCTGGTCAGCCGGGTCGGCGCCAAAGCCGCCCAGGATCACGTTGATGAACGAGCGGTTCATGGCCCGGCACATGATGTAGGACAGGATGGCCCCCGACGACCCAACCAGCGAGCCGGCAATGATGAGCATGGCATTGTTAAGGGAGAAACCAATACCAGCCGCGGCCCAGCCCGAATAACTGTTAAGCATGGAAACCACGACAGGCATGTCGGCGCCACCAATGGGGATGATGATGAGCACCCCCAACGCAAAGGCCAGCAACGTCAGGATAATGAACGGGAACCAGGCTTGTGTGCCCATGAACCACAGACCGCACAAGACCATGATGATGGCCAGGCCCAGATTAATGGCATGCTGATTCGCAAACACCACCGGCGCACCCTGAAACAAGCGAAACTTGTATTTGCCGGACAGTTTGCCAAACGCAATGATAGAGCCGGAAAAGGTGATGGCTCCCACAAAGGTGCCAATAAACAGTTCAAGCCGGTTGCCCACTGGAATGCTGGTGCTGCCATCAGACGTGATATTGAAAGCCTGGGGCTCGGCAACCACAGCAATGGCAATAGCCACAGCTGCCAGACCGATCATGGAGTGCATGAAGGCAACCAGTTCGGGCATCTTGGTCATTTCGACCCGCTTGGCCATCTGGGTGCCAATAAACCCGCCTATGAGCAGGCCGATGATAATGCGACCCAGCCCCAGCGTTACCGACTGTGTGGACAGCCCGATGATCAGGATGACTGTGGTGACAATGGCAATGCCCATGCCGACCATGCCGTACAGGTTGCCGCGTATGGAAGTGGTGGGATGGGACAGACCTTTGAGCGACTGGATGAAACACACCGACGCAATAAGGTAGAGCAGCGTGACAAAATTCATCATGATGCCTTGCCTCCTTTGCCGGGGCGTTCTTTTTTCTTGAACATATCGAGCATGCGACGGGTGACCAGGAAACCGCCAAACACATTGACGGCAGCCAGGGCGACAGCAAGCACACCCATGAAGCGGGCGAGCCCGCCTTCAGTTAGCGCTGCAGCCAGCATGGCACCGACAATCACGATGGCGGAAATAGCGTTGGTGACAGCCATTAGCGGCGTATGCAGGGCTGGGGTGACGTTCCAGACTACATGAAAGCCAACGTAAATAGCTAAAACGAAAATGATGAAGTTGATGAGGGTTGGATTGACTGCTTCCATCAGGGCCTCCTTGTCAGTTCGCCGTCTTTGCAGACCATGCAAGCGACAACGATTTCGTCTTCTTCCTGGATGGCCAGCTCCCCTTCCTGGTTGACGATAAGCTTCATGAAATCGAGCAGGTTGCGCGCATACAGGGCCGACGCGTCAGCGGGCACCGTCGCGGGCAGGTTGGTCAGGCCGACCAGGGTAACGCCATGTTTTTGGACTACCTTGTTTTCTTCTGACAATGGGCAGTTGCCACCGCGCTCAACGGCCAGGTCGACAATGACCGAACCGGGCTTCATGGATTCCACGGTTTCTGCGCTGATCAGTTCGGGTGCGGGCCGGCCGGGAATCAGGGCTGTGGTAATGACAATGTCAGCTTGGCGGCATCGTTCGGCGACCAATTCCGCCTGCCGCTTCATCCAGGATTCCGGCATGGCGCGCGCATAGCCGCCAACACCTTCAGCAATTTCGCGTTCTTCGTCTGTCTCGAAAGGCACATCAATGAACTTGGCGCCCAGCGATGCAACTTGCTCGCTGGCGGCGGGCCGGACATCAGATGCCTCGACCACGGCGCCCAGCCGCTTGGCTGTTGCGATGGCCTGCAAGCCCGCTACCCCGGCGCCCAGGACCACGACCCGTGCAGCCTTGATTGTGCCGGCCGCCGTCATCATCATGGGAAATAGCCGTCCATAATGATGCGCGGCAAGCAGCACTGCCCGATAACCGGCCAGGTTTGCCTGCGATGACAGGACGTCAAGGCTTTGTGCGCGGGTAATGCGGGGTGCGGCCTCCAGGGCAAAGCCTGTGATGCCTGTCCCGGCCAGTTCTTCAAGCCCTTGGCTGTCAAAGGGTTCGAGCATGCCGGCCAGGACAGCGCCCGACTTGAGTTGTTTTTGTTCGGCGCCGGAGGGGCGACGAACCTTCAGGACGATGTCTGACCCTAGTGCATCTTTGGCGTCGGCAAGTGTCGCGCCGGCTTCTTCGTAGGCCTCGTCGGGGTAACTGGCCGCTGTGCCCGCGCCACGCTCAATGACGACGGTGTGGTTGCCGGCCACGTATTTCCGGACGGTGTCCGGTGTGGCAGCAACACGGGTTTCCCCCTCGGCGGTTTCCCGTGGGACTCCGATTTGCATAGGATTATCTCCATGCTGTCTTGTAATGGTTGATCAACAATGGCGGGCCAGCATAGGCTGCCGCCCGCCCAGTGACTATAACGCAATCAGCCCTGGCTCTGCGCCAGTGCCTGATCCAGGTCAGCAATAATATCGTCGATATGTTCGATGCCGATGGATAACCGCACCATGTCATCGCTGACCCCGGCGGCCTTTAGTTCGTCCGGGCCAAGCTGGCGGTGGGTGGTGGTGGCCGGGTGGCATGCCAGGGATTTGGCATCGCCAATATTGACCAGGCGCAGAATCATTTGCAGCGCATCAATGAAGCGCGCGCCGGCGTCGCGGCCGCCACGAATGCCAAAAGACAAGATGGCTGCGGGCAGGCCGTTCATGTACTTTTGGGCTAGGTGGTGTTCTGGGTGATCCTCTAGGCCGGCGTAGTTGACCCACTCTACCTGGTCATGGTCCTTTAAGAATTGGGCGACAGCCAGGGCATTTTCATTGTGACGCTCCATACGCAGGGCCAGAGTTTCAATGCCTTGCAATATAAGAAATGCGTTGAAGGGAGACAGGGCGCCGCCCATGTTGCGCAGCGGCACAACCCGGCACCGGCCAATGAAGGCGGCGGGTCCAAAGGCTTCGGTATAGATCACCCCGTGGTACGAGGGGTCGGGCTGCGTCATCATGGGGAACCGCTCGGCATGCTCTGCCCACGGGAAGTTGCCTGAATCCACAATGGCGCCTGCAATGGTTGTGCCATGGCCGCCCATGTATTTGGTCAGGGCATGGATGACGATGTCCGCCCCATGCTCAAAGGGGCGGCACAGTACGGGTGAGGCAACGGTGTTGTCCACAATAAGCGGCACGCCATGGCGATGGGCGGCATCGGCCAAAGCCTGGATGTCGACAACATTTCCTGCCGGGTTACCAATGGATTCACAAAATACAGCTCGTGTCTTATCGTCGATCAGCGCTTCAAGAGCGTCCACATCGTTGTGGGGCGCGAACCTGACTTCCAGGCCCTGGCGCGGCAGGGTGTGGGCAAACAGGTTATAGGTGCCACCATACAAGGTGCTGGTCGATACAATGTTGTCACCGGCTTGGGCCAGAGTCTGAATGGCAGCCGTGATGGCTGCCATGCCTGACGCCATCACCAGTGCGCCCACCCCACCTTCCAGCATGGCCACACGTTGTTCCAACACATCGTTGGTGGGGTTCATGATGCGGGTGTAAATGTTGCCGGGTTCTTTCAGGTCAAACAGATCAGCCCCGTGCTGCGTGCTGTCAAACGCATACGAGGTAGTCTGATAAATGGGTACGGCAACGGATTTGGTTGTAGGATCGGGCTTGAAGCCCCCATGCACGGCAATAGTTTCTGGTTTCATGTTGGTGTCTCGGAAGTAGTTGGCATGAAGAAACACCGATCGACGTGTAACATGCGGAATATGGCCGTTGATTCATGATCAGCGCCGGTATGCCCAGCGCCCGCTACCTACACATGGCCGGCGTTCAAGGGGCAGGTTAGCATGATGGCTGCCAACAGCCATCTCAGCCAAGTCAGAGGATGTCCTTGAAGGTCTGGTTAAAACGCATTCTGATCGGATTGGTCGCGCTACTTATTGTGGCGTTGGTCGGTACAGCAATCTTTTTGCTGACGTTCGATCCCAACGCCTATAAAAGCCGGCTAGAGCAGATGGTGTATGACCGATACCATCGTACGCTGTCCATCGATGGGGATATTGAACTGTCGCTGTTCCCGCGTATTGGTCTGACTGTCAGCGACGTATCGCTCACGGATCGCGATAGCACCCAGCACTTTGCTTCAATCGGGGATGCCCGTCTGGCGGTGGCCATTTGGCCATTGCTGTGGAACCGGCTTGTGGTGGACTATGTTTCCGTCAATGACTTCAAGGCCTGGCTGGTAAGAACCAAGGACGGCCAGTTCAACTTTAGCGATCTTGTCAGCGTGCCGGCGTTGCCGGCATCACAAACGCTAAGTACAGGCCCGCACATAGTAGGTGCCGCCCAAGCGGCGTCGGATGACATCGCGCAGGTCAACATACAGGAACCGGCTGACAAGACAGACCTGCAGATTGATATTGCGGGGCTCGAGCTCCACGGCGGGGAGCTTCACCTTGACGATCAGCGTACGAATTCCCGCATTCGCATGACCGAACTGTCCCTGACAACAGGGCGCATGACATACGACCAGGCTTTTGATGTGGCACTGCAGGGGCGGTTGCGGGGCAACAGGCCCACGGTCGATGCGCCGGTCGAGGCGCGAGGGCGCATGCGCATCAACCCGTTGCGGCAAAGCTATGCCATTGAGCAGGGCAACATTAACGTGACTGGCCAGCTTGGTGGCCTGCAGGCCGAACAGATTCTCCTACAGGGTGGCGTGGCCTACAACGCTTTTCTGCAGACCATAGGCATGGCAGACTTGCGTGCGCGTGTGGTCGGCGATTATGAAGGCCGGCGCACTGTAAAAAACCTGAATTTTTCAGCGACCGTGCCGGATCTGAGCGTGGATCGCAGTCGCGCCGAGTTCAAAGTATCTGATCTGGCCCTGCGGCTCAAGGGCGAGCAACAGGAGCGCATGGTTGAACTGGCCGTTGATGCGCCCAGTCTGGCTGTCTCACCAGACAGTGCATCCGGAGCGCCTGTAGAAGGCTCACTCAAACTCTCCGGCGATGACACCATATTGGGAGTATCGATGGCGCTGGATCAGATTGGGGGCGACGCCTACCATATTCGCGCCGGGAAGTTCGATATGGAAGCTGCGTGGCAGCGTGACGATCAAGAGATTGGCGTGAACATGTCGTCGCCACTTGAGTGGCGTGTATTCCAGCGCCGTGCTGCCTTGTCTGCCATTAAGGGTGACATGAAAATCCATGATCCACGGGGCTCTGTCGATCCGGTTTCGGTGCCGTTCATCGGCAGCCTGAGTGCGGATGCCTGGCAAGATGACTACCATGCCGATCTGAATGCGGTGGTGGACGGTGGGAAGGTGGACTTCACCATGCAGGCCAGCAGGCAAGACAGCCCGGCAATCAATTTTGACCTGATGGCTGACCGCCTTAATCTGAATGCGTTGTTGCCCACAGTACAAAAGCCGGAAACCGAACCTGAAGAGGCCCAAGAAGGACAGGAGAAAGCTGCCGAAGAGGCTGAGGGACAGCAGCGTGTGCAGCAGCGTCCTACAAATCTGGATTGGCGCGCGCTGACGGGCCTGGATCTCAAGGGCGGCATTGCCATTGACCAGCTGCATTGGGGCGATCTGGCTCTGGATCATCTCAGGGCCGGCGTTCGGGCGGGTAACGATCAGTTTGCCGTCGAAGATATCAAGGCGGGCTTGTATGGCGGCACGCTGGATGCAGGCCTTGAGTTGACGGCCGATCAGCTGGCGACACTGGACTTGTCGATTGTGGACGTGAACTATGGCGCCCTGACCCGTGCGCTGACCAACCGGCAGCGGCTGGCTGGCAAAGGGGATGTTCGTGCCAAGCTTATTTCTCGGGGCAAGACCTGGCCGGCGCTGCTTGCCGGTCTGACGGGCGATGCAAAAATAAACGTGACCAACGGCGCCTGGGTCGGTGTTGATTTTTCACAGGCGATGGATGACGCCGACGATGTCTTGCTTAATGCATTTAGCGGGCAGCTGCCACGCATCGCCAGCCATTACGACGCGTCACGCCGTACCCGGTTCGATACGCTGGATGTAGCGCTGGAACTGGCAAACGGCCAGGGACGATTCAACAGGATTGAACTCGTGGCGCCCGATATTCGCATTAATGAGGCCGAGCCGGCGTCCGTGGATCTGGTCAGCCGTCGACTGGACGTCCTGTTGCACATCCTTGCCACAGGAGAGGGTAATCAATTGCTGACGCGGCTGGGCTCTGTCGGTGTTCCGCTACTGGTGTCCGGGCCTTTTGATGATCTTGTGTATGCCGTGCAATGGAAAAATATTCGTGATCGTGTGGTAAAAGACGCCATACAGGAAGGGTTGCTCGATAACCTCTCGGGGCCGTCGGGCGACGTGGCCGAATCTTTTCTTCCAGATGAGTCCGGGGAAACCAATCCGAAGTCTGAGACTCAGGATTCGCTTGAACGTGTTGGAGACATCCTAAAAGGGTTGCTGAAAAAATGACAGAAGCTGTTTATACGCCACTGGCCGGAGGGCAACCGGCTGTGCACCCGGATGCCGGTGACTACCATCGTCGCTGGTTGTTGATAGACGATGAGGGCAATTGGCTGGACGATCGTGACTTGCTGGCGCGCATTGAGGTCAGCCTGCGGTTTGGCTATTTGGTTTTACAGGCGCCTGGCATGCTGCGACTCGATATTCCGCTTGATGTCATTGAGGATGACGACAGTGTTCGAATGACTGCCGGCATTGGTGGTCAGGATGTTGATGTGGTGGACGAAGGTGAGGTGGCTGCTATCTGGGCTTCAACCTGCCTGGAGCGACCCTGCCGTCTGGTCAAGATTCATCCAGAGGCTTCGTCGGTGCCGTGGCCCCGGTAAGGCGCTGGTATTTGAGCATCAGGGTGTTGTCGTCCTCGACGTGCTCGGGGTCGGGCAAAATGCAGTCTACCGGACACAGGACCTGGCATTGTGGCTCATCGAAGTGGCCCACACATTCTGTGCACAGGTCAGGATTGATCTCGTAGATCTCGGGCCCCATGTAAATGGCCTGGTTGGGGCACTGCGGCTCACAGACGTCGCAGTTAATGCATTCTTCAGTGATGTGTAGCGCCATGGCTGCTGTTTCCGGCTGTGGGCTCAGGCTTGTTTGCCGGCACGTTTTTCGCGCAGCCGTTTGGCCTTGTCGTGGAGCCAACGCTCGACAGACGGAAAGACAAATTTGCTGACATCGCCTTCAAGGATGGCGATTTCGCGGACAATGGTGCCGGAAATAAACTGATATTGGTCCGAAGGCGTCATGAACAGGGTTTCAACCTCTGGTAGTAGATGACGATTCATGCCGGCCATCTGGAATTCATATTCAAAATCCGATACGGCACGCAAGCCCCTGACAATGACACGCCCGTCCTGTTCCCGGACAAAGTCTTTAAGGAGGCCGCCAAAACTGCGTACCGCCACATTAGGATAGTGGCCCAGTACCTCCTGTGCAATTTCCACCCGCTCGTCGACAGTGAAAAATGGATCTTTGGCCTGGCTATGCGCGACGCCAACCACGACGCGATCGAATAAGCCTGCGGCACGCCGGACCAAGTCTTCGTGGCCACGGGTAAGGGGGTCAAACGTTCCGGGGTAGATAGCAGTGATCATGAGTGTTCTGGGTGGGGGTCAAAAACAAGGCGATTCAGGATCAGACCGGCGTGATCTGGCCGGCAGGTCAACCCGAATTATCGACTGTATCGGCTGTTGCATCAAATCGGTGCAGGCTGAATTGCACTCGGCCCGCCCTGGATTGCCGTAAGGGAACCAGCCATTTTGGCAACGCCGGCTGCTTTTCCGCTTCAATGTAGACCAGGCTGTCAGTATGCAGGACGGATGGTAGCAGCTGCCACAAGGTGTCTGGCCAGTCAGCATGGAAGGGCGGGTCTAGCAGGACAAGGTCAAACGGTGTGGCACGCAGCCGCGACAGGACTTGCAAGGCGTCGCCCGCATGGATGCGTACTTGCGTCGCCTGCAGGCGGTTGCGCAGCGCGCGTAGCGCGTCCACTGCGGCAGGAGCAGTTTCGACCATCTGCACATGGGCCACGCCGCGCGATGCCGCCTCAAAACCCAAAGCCCCTGTGCCGGCAAATAAATCCAGTACACGCTTGTCATGAAAGTGCCCGCCCCACAAATGGGCAAGCCAGTTGAACAGGGTTTCGCGTACCCGGTCCGGCGTGGGCCGAAGACCGGGGGCTGTGACAACGGTAATGGGCGTACGCCGGTATTCACCGCCTACAATACGGATAGCATGTTTTTTCATTGGTGTATGGGTGCCGGTACGCTTGTATTGGTAAACAACAATCACCTGCTAGTGTAAGGCGTATGTTCAAATTCTTTAAAACGAAAAAGCCGGCCCAGCCCGATCCGCAACTACAGGATGAAGCCGAACGTCAGGTTGACACACAAGAGCCGGCTGTGCCGGCCGAAGAAGCGCCTGCAGGCCAGTCCTGGCTCTCGCGTCTTAAAACGGGGTTGTCACGTACCGGGCAAAGCCTGGGCGGGCTGTTTGTCGATGCTCGTCTGGACGAAGACCTGTACGAGGAACTGGAAACGGCGCTGATCATGTCTGACGCGGGCATGGAGGCCACTGAAAGCCTGCTCACCGCATTGCGGGCGCGGGTGCGCAAAGAACGCCTGACGGAGCCTGCACAGGCCAGGAAGGCGTTGTGTGAGCTGCTGACCCAGCACCTGTCAGTGCTTGAAAAGCCGTTTGAGGCAGACCGTGTCAAGCCGCTGGTGATCATGATTGCAGGGGTCAATGGCGCAGGAAAAACCACGTCCATTGGCAAGCTGGCACGTGCCTTTCAGGCGTACGGCGCACAAGTGCTGCTGGCGGCCGGTGATACCTTCCGCGCTGCGGCGCGCGAGCAACTCATGGAGTGGGGGGATCGCAACAAGGTGACGGTCATTGCACAGGAAGGCGGAGATCCCGCTGCCGTTGCCTTTGACGCTGTCAATGCAGGCCGGGCCCGCGAGTCCGATATCGTCATGATTGACACGGCGGGGCGGCTGCCAACGCAACTCCATCTTATGGAAGAACTCAAAAAAATCAGGCGTGTGATTAGCAAGGCCGATGGGGATGCACCCCACGAAGTGCTGCTGGTTGTCGATGGCAATTCCGGGCAAAACGTGCTGGCACAAATCAAGGCTTTTGATGCGGCCATCGGTCTGACCGGCCTTGTTGTCACCAAGCTGGATGGTACGGCAAAGGGCGGGACGCTCGCCGCCGTGGCAGCCGGCTCACAGGGTGTCAGGCCGGTGCCTGTTTATTGGATTGGGGTTGGCGAAGGCATTGAAGATCTGCAGCCTTTTGTAGCCGGCGAGTTTGCTCAGGCCCTGGTGGGCAACCACGAGGCCTGATCCTCGGCTGTGTCGCGATACCCCAGGGATGCCGATATTTCGGCCGCACACGCCAGCAACGCAT
Organism: Castellaniella sp.; assembly: GCA_027324645.1. Classification (GTDB taxonomy): domain Bacteria; phylum Pseudomonadota; class Gammaproteobacteria; order Burkholderiales; family Burkholderiaceae_B; genus JAJYRX01. Next base: position 9,620 of record DAHVSI010000139.1, read on the forward strand.
GGGCCAGCGGGCCGTCGGCCTGCGCATCAAACAACGTGTTGGGCCCCAGGCTGGTCAATGCCATCACCACCGTGCCTGTGTGGTCGAATACGGGCACCGAGATGGCGTCAATGCCAGGCAAGGGGTTGCCCAGGGCCTGTGCCAGGCCCTGATCACGCACTTTGGCCAGGTGTGCCTCGAGTGCCTGCTGGTCGGGGTACAAGGGTTGGGTACTGGTGACAACGGCTGCATCGCTGGCTTCGCGTTCAATATAATGACGCGCTACCTTGGGCGGCAGCCATGCTGCAAATACGTGGCCGGTGGCGGTATGCATCATGGACATGACCGTCCCCTTGCGCATATTGACGTGCACGGGGTAGCTGGCTTCGGTAATGTGGATCATGGTGGGGCCATGCGAACCCAGCACAGCCACCCCCAGCGTGTGGCCTATTTGTGTGGCAAGGCGCGATACGTGGGGGAGCGCCATGCGTACCGTATCCAGGCGTTGCAGGCTGACCAGACCCATTTGCAAGGCAAACGGGCCCAGATCGTAGTGGCCTGTAGCCTGATCCTGTTGCACCAGCCCCACCCGCACAAAGCTGACCAGGTAAGGGTGTGCCTTGGCCGACGTCATGCCGGCCTGCGCAGCCAGCGTACCCAAAGGTAGGGGCTGTGTGGCATTGACCAGGGCATGCAGCAGACCAAAGCCGGTCTCTATGGACAAAATGCCACGCTGTTTGTCGTGGTTGCGTTGAGGGGGGCGGGAAGTGTTTGTTGTCATGGTGTAGACCAGCAGTGTAAGGGCCGGCAGCGCGGTCGCGCAGGCTCGGGCCCATTATCTCTTATTTTTGGGCGACAATAATGGCGTGCGGCACGTATGCAACGTGCCCAACTACCTTGTTTTTAAGAAAAGGCTTGTTCAAATGAGTCAATCCACCGGGGACCCGGTGTCCCACCCTACCGCAGCCGATATCGCTTCTGTCCCTGAAATCGTGGCCGATTTGCGGGCTGGCAGAATGGTCATTCTGGTCGATGAAGAGGATCGTGAAAACGAAGGCGATCTGGTGATGGCGGCCGAATTTGTGACGCCCGAAGCCATTAACTTCATGGTCACCCACGCGCGGGGGTTGGTGTGCCTGACCCTGACCGAAGAACGTTGCCGGCAGCTTGACCTGCCGCTGATGGCTTCGCGCAATGGCACCCGCTTCGGGACTAACTTCACGTTGTCTATCGAGGCGGCGGAAGGTGTCGATACAGGTATTTCGGCCGCAGACCGGGCACGAACCATTCAGGCTGCCGTGGCACGCGACGCCAAGCCAGCAGACCTGGTCCAGCCAGGCCATATTTTTCCGGTGCAGGCAGTGCGTGGCGGCGTCCTGGTTCGTGCCGGGCATACTGAGGCAGGCTGTGATCTGACTGATATGGCAGGCCTGACGCCAGCGGCGGCCATCTGTGAAATTCTTAAACCCGACGGCACAATGGCGCGTTTGCCTGACTTGGTGACCTTTGCGCGTGAGCACGGGCTTAAGATCGGGACGATTGCCGATCTGATCCAGTACCGCAGCGAGCACGAATCCATGATAGAGCGGGTGGGCGAAAGAGCCATGCAGACCCCGTGGGGAGCCTTCCGGTCGGTTGCTTATCGCGATCTGGCCTCGGGAGCCTTGCATCTGGCACTTGTGCATGGCACCATCGATCCGCAGCAGGACACGCTGGTCAGGGTCCACGAGCCCACGACGCTGCACGATATTCTTTTCTGTGAAGACACAACACATAGCTGGGGCATTGGGGCGTCCATGCGTGCCATTCAGCAAGCGCCCGCCGGAGTGCTGGTGCTGCTTAACTGCGATCGCTCTTCAGAAAAACTGGCTGATCAGATAGGGCAGTGGACTGGCAGCAACAATGTTCCTGACGCAGATTCCCGTTATGATTTACGTACTTACGGTATTGGTGCGCAAATTTTGCGGGATCTTGAAGTCAGCCGGGCCCGTTTGCTCGCCCGACCACGTAAAATGCCCAGTATGGCAGGCTTTTCCCTGACCATCACAGGCCACGAGCCTGAGCCTTGTTCTACTCCCTAAGAGGATTCTCTGACATGAACCCATTTACGATGGCACCCGACCTTGACGGGGAAGGCCTGCATGTCGGTATCGTGCGGGCACGTTTCAACGAAGAAATCGGCCGCACTCAACTTGATGCCTGTCTGCAGGAACTTGCGCGCCTGGGCGTCGACGAACGCGACGTCATGGTTGTTAGTGTGCCTGGCGCACTGGAAATGGGCGTTTCGCTGGCCCAAATGGCAGAGACCTTCGAGTTCGATGCCCTGATTGCCCTGGGCGCCGTCGTTCGCGGCGAAACCTATCACTTTGAGATCGTCAGCAACGAAAGCGCATCGGCAATCAGTCGTATCTCGCTCGAAACCGGGATCCCGGTTGCCAACGGCGTGCTGACAACAGAAACCATGGATCAGGCTCGTGAGCGGGCCCAGGAAAAAGGTCGTGATTGTGCGGCTGCCGCGGTTGAAATGGCCAATTTGCTGTCTGCGCTCGAACCCGATCTTGACGATCTGGATGACGATCTCGATTTTGAGGATGATGACTTTGAAGACATGTGAAGGGGAGTCCGTGCAGACGCCCGTTGCCCGAAACCGTACCCGACCGCGCAGCGCCCGTCGCCGAGCACGCGAACTGGCGTTGCAGGGCATTTATGCCTGGCTGGTGCGTGGCAATGATGATCCCGGCCAGGCCGGTGAGATCGATGCGCACCTGCGCGATACCGACGGGTTTGGCCGGGCCGACACGCCCTGGTACGACATGTTGCTTTACGGTGTGGTCAAGCAGGCTCCTGGCCTGCGCGAGCAATTCATGCCACATGTGGACCGCGCACTGACGGAACTGTCGCCCATCGAGCACGCCATTCTGCTCATCGGCAGCTACGAACTCGTCTACCTGGTAGAGGTGCCGTATCGCGTGGCCATCAACGAGGCGGTTGAGCTGGCCAAGTCTTACGGCGGCACCGACGGCTTCAAGTTTGTCAATGGCGTCCTGGACAAGGTGGCCCTGCAGGTCCGGTCCGCCGAAATCGAAGCCGCTTCCAAGCGGCGCCGTCCAAATTAATCAGCACGTAACGGGATTGCGGCGTGCCGGGCGAGTTCGACCTGATCCAGCAATATTTTGTGCGGCCCACGCCTGGCCTGGCGCTGGGCCCGGGTGATGACTGCGCGTTACTTGACTTGCCTGCCGGGCATTCTCTGGCCACGAGTATCGACACGCTCATACAGGATCGGCACTTTTTTGCAGATACTGACCCGCGCGGTCTGGGTCATAAAGCGTTAGCTGTCAGCCTGTCGGATTTGGCTGCAATGGGTGCCACGCCTATGGCCTGCCTGCTTAGCCTGGGTATACATCGTCCTGACGAATCGTGGCTGCAGGCGTTTGCCAGCGGTTTCCATGAGCTGGCCGACCAAGCGGGTTGCCCACTGGCTGGGGGTGACACGGTGCGTACGCCTGCCGGTGTGATCATCAGCGTTACGGTATACGGTCACGTACAAAAAGCGCAGGCCCTACGTCGCGATACAGCGCGTGCCGGTGACGATATCTGGCTCACAGGCAATCTGGGGGCGCCCGACATGGCGTTGCGCATCCTTGATGGGCGGTTGCCGAGTATGGGCCGGCAGCTTTCTGAGGTACGTCCGCTGCTAGAGCGTCCACAACCCCCGTGGCAGTTCGCCACGCTGCTTGCTGGTATGGCCCATGCTGCCATTGATATATCCGATGGCCTGCTTCAGGATCTGACGCATGTTCTTCGTGGCAGCCATTGCGGGGCTTGCCTTGAGTATGAGTCGTTGCCGGTGCATTCTGCAGTAAGGCAGCTTGATGCAGACACGCAGCGCAGCGCGGTGCTTGAGGGTGGCGATGTGTACCAGCTGTGTTTCACGGCGGCGCCCGATGTGCGCAGCTGTATTGTCGCGCTGGCGGAACAAACCCATACGGCGGTGACGCGTATTGGCCATATCACAGCAGACCAGGCCCTGGTTGTGCAGAAGGCGGGCCAGACTATGGCAACGCCCGGCCACGGCGGCTATGACCATTTCCGCAACCCATCCTCCCAGGCATCATCATGACGCACTCAGTCACGCCCAATGCAGCCTGGGTTTTTGGCAGTGTCCCGCGGTTGCTGGCCTTTGGTTTTGGTAGCGGCTTGATCCGGCCTGCGCCCGGCACTTGGGGCACGTTGGCGGGCTGGCTGATTTGGGTAGGGTTGCTGCAACATGTTCCCGGCCCGTTTATGGGCGTCGTCTTGCTGGCCGCATTTGTGCTTGGGTGCTGGTTATGCCAGCGTGTGGGTGCAGAGCTTGGTGTGCCCGATCATGGCGGGATGGTCTGGGACGAAATGGTGGCAATCTGGCTGGTGCTTTGGCTGAGCCCGCCATCCTGGCAGGGGCAATTGTGCGCATTTGTGCTGTTCCGGGTGTTTGATGTGATCAAGCCGCCGCCCATCCGATATTTTGACGTACGCCTGCCTAACGGGTTTGGCGTCATGCTTGACGATATTCTGGCTGCTGTCTACAGCCTGATTGTGATGTTTTTTCTTGTCCAGACCGGCTGGTTGGTTTAAAGCGGTAAGCCACAGCTTCTGCAGGCCTGCCCGGGCATGAGTGTGCTTTCCCGTGTATTTTGCCTTACCCTTACTGTATGGCTGTATCTGATTCTTCCTCTACACAAGACAAGGCCAAGTCTGCATTGACGCTGGACTATTTAGAAGATGCGGTGCAAGCGTTTGGTCAGTTGCTGGTATCGCGCGGCTTGCGGGTGTGCTGTGCCGAGTCCTGCACCGGCGGACTGCTGGCTGGTGCGCTCACCAGTGTGGCGGGGTCCAGTGACTGGTTTGACCAGGGCTTTGTCACTTACACAAATCAGGCAAAAATTGATGTATTAAATGTCAGCCCCGATACCCTGGCACACCACGGGGCAGTCAGTGAAGAAACGGCCATGGAAATGGCGGCTGGTGCCCTGGCAGCATCGCCCGATGCCGACGTGGCGTTATCAACAACCGGCATTGCCGGACCGGGTGGCGCGACACCGGGCAAGCCGGTTGGCATGGTATGTCTGGGCGCCGCCCGTCGCACGCCCGAAGGCGTTGTGGCGCGTGCTGTGACCAAACAGTTTCAGGGCGAGCGGACACAAGTCAGGCTGGATACAGTGGACTTTGCGCTGGGTGGTATGTTGGCGCATCTTGGTTTGGCTGATGTAGCAGCACAGTGATTATGGAAACCATGCGTTTGGACAAATGGCTGTGGGTAGCCCGTTTTTACAAGGGGCGCAGCCTGGCGGTGACGGAGATCAAACGTGGCCGTGTGCAGGTCAATGGCCGTAATGCCAAGCCCGCTCGCGATGTTGTGCCAGGCGACCTCATTACCATAAAAAAAACGGATCCACCCATGCACGTTGAAGTGCTGGGGATGGCCGCGACACGGGGGCCTGCCAGCGTGGCACAAACCCTGTACAAAGAGACGGCACAAAGCCGGGCAGCCCGTGAGCAGGCGCTTGAACAACGGCGTCTGGCGCCCGAGCCTGCCCACACTATTCGGGATGGTCGCCCGACCAAACGTAACCGGCGCAAGATCCAGCGTTTTCATCAGCATTGACCGCTGCTATGCGCACTGTATTCAGCATCCACGTTGCGTCACCCAATATGTAACTAAATTGTTACGTGCCCTTGAAGCTGGTTGTTTCGTCCCTATAATTAGCACTCGAGACGCGAGAGTGCTAACTGTTCGCGTCCTAAGTTACCAACAATAGTCAATTGAACACTTTACAGGAGTTCCTCCATGGCACTGCGTCCTTTGCACGATCGCGTGATCGTCAAGCGTCTGGACAACGAGCGCACTACTGCCTCGGGTATTGTTATCCCTGAAAGCGCGGCAGAAAAGCCCGATCAGGGCGAAATCGTTGCCGTTGGCCCCGGTAAGCGGACTGAAGACGGCAAGGTTCTGCCTGTCGACGTCAAGGTTGGCGACAAGGTTCTGTTCGGCAAATATGCCGGCCAGACCGTCAAGGTTGACGACGAAGAGCTGCTCGTCATCCGTGAGGAAGAAATCCTCGCCGTGGTCCAGTAATTCGATACGAACGCAACAAGGAATTTCAACATGACAGCCAAACAAGTTTTATTTGCTGATGACGCCCGCTCACGTGTTGTGCGTGGTGTCAATACACTGGCCAACGCCGTCAAGACTACATTGGGCCCCAAGGGTCGCAACGTCGTACTTGATCGCTCTTTTGGCGCACCCACCGTCACCAAAGATGGTGTGTCCGTAGCCAAAGAAATCGAACTCAAGGATAAGTTCGAAAACATCGGCGCACAGCTGGTCAAGGAAGTCGCTTCCAAAACATCGGACACCGCTGGTGACGGAACCACAACGGCTACCGTTCTGGCCCAGTCCATTGTCGAAGAAGGCCTGAAGTACGTTGCCGCCGGCATCAACCCCATGGACCTCAAGCGTGGCATTGACAAGGCCGTTGCCACCACGGTTGAAGAGCTGCGCACCCTGTCGCGTCCATGCACAACCAGCAAGGAAATTGCCCAGGTTGGCTCCATTTCCGCCAACTCCGATGCGTCCGTTGGTGAAATCATCGCCAAGGCCATGGACAAGGTCGGCAAAGAAGGTGTCATCACGGTCGAAGACGGCAAGTCGCTCGACAACGAACTGATGTCGTCGAAGGCATGCAGTTTGATCGTGGCTACCTGTCGCCTTACTTCATCAACAACCCTGATCGCCAGGTTGCTGTACTCGAAGATCCCTACATCCTGATCTTCGACAAGAAAATCAGCAACATCCGTGATCTGCTGCCTATCCTGGAAAACGTGGCCAAGACCAGCCGTCCGCTGCTGATCATCGCTGAAGACGTCGAAGGCGAAGCCCTGGCAACACTGGTTGTCAACAACATCCGTGGCATCATCAAGGCAGCTGCCGTCAAGGCTCCCGGCTTTGGCGATCGCCGCAAAGCCATGCTTGAAGACATTGCTGTACTCACCGGTGGTGTGGTTATCTCCGAAGAAACCGGCATGTCACTTGAAGGCGCTACCCTGGAAGACCTGGGTCAGGCCAAGCGTGTCGAAATCGGTAAAGAAGACACAACCGTTATTGATGGCGCCGGCGATGCCCAGTCCATCGAAGCTCGCGTCAAGCAAATCCGCGTTCAGGTCGAAGACGCCACGTCCGACTACGACCGCGAGAAGCTCCAGGAGCGTGTTGCCAAGCTGGCTGGCGGTGTTGCCGTCATCCGTGTAGGTGCCGCAACTGAAGTCGAAATGAAGGAAAAGAAGGCACGTGTTGAAGACGCCCTGCATGCTACGCGTGCAGCCGTCGAAGAAGGCATTGTGCCTGGTGGTGGTGTGGCATTGGTTCGCGCCAAGGGCAAGGTTGCCGAGCTCAAAGGCGATAACCTGGATCAGGATGCAGGTATCAAACTGGTCCTGCGTGCCATTGAAGCACCGCTGCGCACTATCGTGGCCAACGCTGGTGAAGAGCCCAGTGTTGTGGTTAATCAGGTCATGGAAGGCGAAGGCAACTACGGCTACAACGCTTCCACCGACGAGTACGGCGATCTGGTTGCCCAGGGTGTTCTGGACCCCACCAAAGTCACTCGCACGGCACTGCAAAATGCAGCCTCCATTGCCAGCCTGCTGCTGACCACCGAAGTGGCAGTATCCGAGCTGGAAGAGGAAAAGCCTGCCGCACCGATGCCTGACATGGGTGGTATGGGCGGCATGGGCGGTATGGGTGGCATGGGCGGATTCTAAGCCAGCCATCCAATCGTCATGCGGGGCCGGGCGGCTGCCTGGCCCTTGCCGACCGATACCCCTCGACGCCAGTTTCATTCTGTTGTCGAGGGGTTTTTTGCTCTTTGGCCGGCTTTTGCCGGACAGGACTCATTTGCTGACATCATCATGGCCGGATTTCTGCAGAAACTTCAAACAGCCTGGCAAGTGTCGGGTTCGCAACTCATGGTAGGCCTGGATCCCGCGCCTGAACGGTTTCCCGAAAGTTTCGGGCAGCAGCCAGCGCAGATTTTTGCTTTTTGTCGCGATATTGTTGACGCGACAGCACCGTATGTATGCGGCTTCAAACCCCAGATTGCCTACTTTGCGGCACAGCGGGCCGAAGACCAGTTGGAAGACTTGTGCCAATATATCAAGCAGCAGTATCCTGACCGCATGCTGGTACTCGATGCCAAGCGAGGCGATATTGGTGCCACAGGCGAGCAATACGCTCGCGAGGCCTTTGAGCGCTATCAGGCCGATGCCGTCACAGCCAGCCCTTATATGGGTACTGATTCAATCGAGCCCATGCTGGCGTGGCGTGACAAAGGCGTGATAGTGTTGTGCCGAACGTCCAATCCGGGCGGCTCGGATCTTCAATCTTTGCCTATGGCCAATGGGCAACCGTTATACCTGCACGTAGCGGGCCTCGTTGCCGATAAATGGAATATACATGGCCAGTGCGCCCTGGTCGTTGGCGCCACCTACCCCCAGGAAATCGCGCGTGTGCGTGCCAGGGTGGGCGACATGCCCTTGCTTATTCCCGGTATTGGCGCGCAGGGGGGCGATGTGGCGGCAACGGTACAAGCTGGTCGCAATTCGGATGGCATCGGCATGATGATCAATGCCTCCCGCGCCATCCTGTATGCCAGTGCGCAACAAGACTGGCGTGAGGCGGCGGCCCAGGCTGCTTGTCGCTTGCGAGACTCCATCAATAGTAATTAACTATCACATCAATAAAAACAATCAATTTTACATATGTATAGCCAACACCTATACTAGATTCACGCTTTCCGATCAACCCTAATCAGGAGTTCATACATGTCCTTGATCAATACGCAAATTAAACCCTTTAAATCAATGGCCTACCACAACGGCAACTTTGTTGAGGTAACGGACGAGTCCGTTGCCGGCAAGTGGTCCGTATTTGTGTTCTACCCGGCTGACTTTACCTTTGTCTGCCCGACCGAACTCGAAGACCTGGCTGAGCTCTATCCCCAATTTCAGGAGCTGGGTGTCGAGGTTTACAGTGTTTCTACTGACACGCATTTCTCGCACAAGGCGTGGCACGACACATCCGATGCTATTGGCAAAGTTAATTACCCCATGCTTGCCGACCCCACTCACCAGCTTTCGCGCAACTTCGAAGTTCTGATCGAAGAAGAAGGCGTAGCGCTGCGCGGTACCTTCGTGGTCAACCCCGAAGGCCAGATCAAGGTGATGGAAGTGCATGACAACGGCATTGGCCGCAAGGCTTCCGAGCTGCTGCGCAAGGTCAAGGCAGCCCAATACATTGCCAAGAACCCTGACGAGGTATGTCCCGCCAAGTGGGAAGAAGGCGCCGAGACGCTCAAGCCCTCGCTGGACCTGGTAGGCAAGATCTAAGCGTAGTGACCTGGCCATCTGGGCATAAAACTTGCACAGATGGCACTGATCACGGTGCTGCGTGTCGTGTGGCACGCAGCACACCTACCGGTACATTACTTACGATAAGGATGACAAATTATGTTGGACGCAAATCTTAAAGCACAACTGCAGGCCTATATGGAAATGGTCGTCGAGCCCATTGAGCTCGTGGCCAACCTGGGTGACGACGCCAAGTCTGGCGAGCTGCGGGCATTGCTGCAAGAGATTGAGACCATGTCCAGCCAGGTCACCTACACCGAGCGGCCTGACGACACGCAGCGCAAGCCATCGTTTGCCATCAATCGTGTGGGCACGGATATCAGTATTGTGTTTGCCGGCATCCCGATGGGACACGAATTCACCTCTTTGGTGCTGGCACTGTTGCAGGTAGGTGGTCATCCCATCAAATTAGAAGAAGATGTCATCCAGCAGATTCGAGATCTGCCTGGCGACTACGAGTTCGAGACATTTTTCTCGCTTTCCTGTCAGAATTGTCCCGACACGGTACAGGCACTCAATACCATGTCGGTTATCAACCCGCGTATTCGTCATACGTCCATAGACGGTGCATTGTTTCAGGACGAGGTAACAGAACGCGAAGTCATGTCTGTACCCACCATGTTCCTGAATGGCAAGGAATTTGGTCAGGGGCGCACAACCATCGAAGCGCTGCTGGCGCGTCTTGACACGGGCGCATCCGAGCGTCAGGCCAAGGCACTGAGCGAAAAAGAGCCGTTTGATGTGTTGGTGGTAGGTGGCGGTCCTGCCGGAGCTGCCGCTGCAGTGTATGCAGCGCGCAAGGGCATTCGCACAGGGGTTGTGTCAGAACGTTTTGGTGGCCAGGTGCTGGACACCATGACCATCGAAAACTTTATTTCCGTCAAGGAAACCACTGGGCCACAATTTGCCACAGCGCTTGAAGAGCATGTGCGCGATTATGATGTCGACATCATGAACATCCAGAAAGCGGCTGAACTTGTGCCGGGCAAAGGCATGACTGAGCTCAAGCTTGCCAATGGTGGTTCGCTTAAAAGCCGCTCTGTTGTCCTGGCCACGGGCGCACGCTGGCGCGAAATCAACGTGCCTGGCGAAAAGGAATACCGCAACAAAGGGGTGGCTTACTGCCCCCACTGTGATGGCCCCCTGTTCAAGGGCAAGCGTGTCGCAGTCATTGGTGGCGGTAACTCGGGTGTTGAGGCTGGTATTGATTTGGCCGGCCTGGTTGAGCACGTCACGCTCATTGAGTTTGATGATGCCATGCGTGCCGACGATGTGCTGCAGCGCAAGTTGCGCAGCCTGCCAAACGTCACCATCATCACCTCGGCCCAGACCACGGAAATCCATGGTGATGGCTCGCGCGTAACCGGGTTGCAGTATACCGATCGCAAGTCTGGCGAATCCCACCATGTTGAATTGGCCGGGGTGTTTGTCCAGATTGGTCTGATACCCAATACCGAGTGGCTTGAAGGCACGATTGCCCTGTCGCCGCATGGTGAAATCGAGATTGACGCACGCGGTGAAACGTCTGTGCCAGGTGTGTTTGCTGCGGGCGACGCCACCACTGTGCCGTACAAGCAAATTGTCATCGCTGCAGGGGATGGCGCCAAGGCCGCACTAAGCGCCTTCGATCACCTGATCCGCAGTTCGGTCGACATGTCACAAGAGGCGGAACAACAGGCAGTAACAACGGCCTGAGCCCTCTGAATTGCGTCTAAGAACCGGCCCTTGTGGCCGGTTTTTTTATGCCCGCAGTACAATCACTACCGTGACAAATTACGCAAAGGACAATGCTTTGACTGAAAAAACAAAAGTAGCCATCGTGGGATACGGCAATCTGGGGCGTGGTGCCCAGACCGCCATCGCCCGCACTAATGACTTGCAGCTGGTTGCTGTCTTTTCCCGGCGCGATCCAGCGCAGGTATCATTGGTTGACGACACGGTGCCGGTGTATCCGCTTGATCGGATCGACGAATTTGCTGACCAGATTGATGTCGTCATCTTGTGCGGTGGCTCAAAAAACGATTTGCCGGTTCAGGGGCCCGACTTGGCGGCCAGGTTCAACACGGTAGACAGTTTTGATACCCACGCGCGTATTCCCGAGTATTTTCAGGAAGTCGATGAGGCCGCCCGCAAAGCTGGGACCACCGCGCTGATCTCGGTTGGCTGGGACCCTGGCCTGTTCTCCATTAACCGCATGCTGGGCGAAGCCATCCTGCCCGACGGTCAAACCGATACCTTTTGGGGCAAAGGGCTCAGCCAAGGGCATTCGGACGCTGTCAGACGGGTTTCCGGTGTCAAGGCGGGGGTGCAATATACGTTGCCATCCGAGTCAGCGATGGAACGGGTGCGTCGCGGCGAACAGCCCGAATTAACCACTCGCGAGCGTCATGTGCGCGAATGTTATGTGGTGCTGGAAGACGGCGCTGATGCACAGGAAGTCAGGCAGGCAATTGTGACCATGCCCAATTATTTTGCCGACTACGACACAACGGTGCACTTTATTGATCAGGCTACGCTTGATCGCGATCATGCTGACATGCCCCATGGTGGTTTTGTGATTCGCGGGGGCCGTACCGGCAACAATTCAAGCCAGATCATGGAGTTCAGCCTGAAGCTGCAAAGCAATCCCGAGTTCACCGCCAGTGTGCTGGTGGCGTACGCCCGGGCCGTACACCGCATGAGTCGTCTGGGCCAACAGGGCGCCCATACGGTCTACGATGTTGCGCCAGGTCTGCTGTCACCCAGGTCAGCCGCCGAGCTGCGCCGCGACCTGTTATAGTGCCGGGATAATCAACAACGCCAGCTTGCCGGCAAGCAAGTGAAAGGAAGATGACCGCGGATTCGGAACCCCATTCCGTCCGTCTGGCTCTTGACCAGATCACTAAAGCCTATCCCGCCGTTGTGGCTAACGATAGCGTGGATCTGCTTGTGCGCGCGGGTGAAATCCATGCCGTACTGGGTGAAAATGGCGCGGGCAAATCCACGCTCATGAAAATCATCTATGGCGTGACGCGCCCTGACAGTGGCCACATTCATTGGGAAGGGCGTCCTGTCACCATAGATAACCCGGCTACGGCCAGGGCGCTGGGCATTGGCATGGTGTTCCAGCACTTCTCGCTGTTCGACACACTGACGGTTGCCGAAAATATTGCGCTGGGTCTGCCGCCAGATACGCACATTCCTGAACTCAGCGAACGTATTGTGCGGGTAACACAGCAATACGGCATGGAACTCGATCCCAAAAGGCATGTGCATACCTTGTCGGTAGGCGAGCGCCAGCGTGTTGAAATTGTGCGTGCTCTGTTGGGCAATCCGCGCTTGCTGATTCTTGACGAACCCACCTCCGTCCTGACCCCCCAGGCAGTGGAACACCTCTTCACGACGTTACGGCAACTGGCGGCCAATGGCTGCAGTATTGTCTACATCAGCCACAAGCTGGACGAGATTCGGGCGCTTTGTCATCGCTGCACGGTCATGCGCCGCGGGCGCGTCACAGGAGTCTGTGATCCCCGCAACGAGACCAGTGCCAGCTTATCGCGCATGATGACCGGCGCCGAGCCTGAACGGTTGCCGCCCCATGTGCGGCCTGCAGGCAACGTCGTCCTGGCGGTGCAGGAGCTTAGTGTGCCACCGGCCAATGCGTTTGCCACAGGCCTGGACAATGTCTCGTTCAGTATGCACGCCGGCGAAATTCTGGGTGTGGCGGGTATTTCCGGTAATGGCCAGCAAGAACTGCTGGCGCTGCTTTCTGGCGAAGACAATCGTGCCTCAAAACAATCCATTTTGCTCGAGGGGCAGCCTATAGGGCATCGGTCATGCGCCTGGCGCAGG
>DAHVSI010000147.1 GCA_027324645.1 Castellaniella sp.
GAAGGAGGGCGGTGATGACATTGTACAGGGTGGGTTTGCCCGCCCCGTTTGGCCCAATCAATCCGGTGATCTGGCCGGCTGGAACGCGTAAGGTGACATCTCTTAACGCTTGCAGGCCGCCAAAGTTCTTGCTGATATCGCGAATGGATAGGAATCCTGGTGAAGAGGCGGTCTTGGCACTTGAAGCAGGGGCTGCCGCTTTGTTGTCGCGTGGGTAGTGATTACGCAGCCGTAGCCATGTCATGATGCCATCTGGCCAGCGTAGCAGGGTGACAATCAGGATAATGCCAAAGACCATGGATTCAAGCTGTCCCGGCATGCCTAGCATGTTTGCAATGACGTTTTGGGCTGACAGTTCAATGACTGAAAAAATGACTGCGCCCAATATGGCACCGACAGGATGTGCCACGCCGCCCAGTATGACCATGATTAGCAGGCTGAATGATGCGCCGATTTCAAACGAGGTGGGACTTAGAAAACGCATGTAGAACGTATACAGGCACCCACCCAGAGCCGCCAGTCCAGCCGACAGTACAAAAATCTTGATCTTGACTGCGGCGACATTCACGCCAAAAGCCGTTGCCATGGTGCTATTGGCGCGAATGGCGCGTGCGGCTCTGCCGATCCGGCTACGGTAAATGCGGCAAAGTGCCAGAAACGTCAGTCCGACAATGATCCAAGTAAGTGTCGCCATGCTGCGGGACCCAAGCTCGAAACCAAGAACAGACAAGGCAGGAATATCGGAAAAGCCTGACGCGCCGCCTGTAATACCTATGGCCGCTACAAAGCAGACATAGATGGCGATGCCCCATGCAACACTGGCCATGGGCAGATAGTGCCCCCGCAAGGTAAGCGTGACTCGACCAATGACCCAAGCAATGGCGCAGGTTGCGACGACGGCGGCCACAATAGCCAGGATGGGAAAAAAGCCGTAGTCCCGGGTGAGTATGGCTGATACATATGCCCCCAATCCCATGAAACCTGCATGGCCCAGCGAGAGCTGGCCGGAGCTGAGCAGGAATGATAGCCCTAGGCAAATCAGGGCATTGATGCCGGCCACGGCCAAGAGGCCAACATAATAGGTGGGCAGCAGCGTAACCAGCACAACCAGAACAACAGCTACCGCAAGGAAAAGCGAATGTTTATGTTTCATAATGTTAACCCTCGTCCAGGTCTGGCTGGGCTCGACTGTTACGCCACAACATGACAGGAATCACCAAACCAAACACGAGAGCGTCTCTGAACGAACTACTGAAAAATGAGGCAAATGATTCCAGCGTTCCGACCAGAAACACGCCGGCAACCGACAGCGGATAATCCACCAGGCCACCCATGGCGGCACCGACAAAGCCCTTGAGACCAGTTACAAACCCCATGTCGTAATGGGCGGTAACCAGCGGCGCAAGAAGCATTCCGCTCAGGCCTGACAGGGCGGCACCCAGAAAATAGCTTAGGCGGCCGGCAACAACGACGGGAATACCGCAATATCTTGCGCCACCACGATTCACAGATGCTGCGCGCAGTGCCTTGCCGGTAAGGGTGAAACGAAAAAACAGAAACAGCGCCAGGGCCGCTAAGAACGACACGGCCATGATGAACAGCGATTGCGCGGCAATGTTGATTGGGCCCAGTGCGTAGCGCGATACGCTGATCGGTTCAACGGATTTTGGATCCGCTCCCCAAAGCAGCAACGCCAGGGGATGCATGACCATAGATACCCCAACGCCAATAATGACAAGCACCACCATGGAGCTTCCCGGCTTGGGTTCAACAGTCAGTCTGTAAATAATGGGCCCAAGGGATGCCACCAATGCCAGCGCCGCAATGCCTTGTGTGGCCTGTGTTGGGTGCAGGCGTGCCAGGGCTGTTAGCACAGCCAGAACAATACCGGCACACAGGTAGTATCCGAATGGGCGCAACATACTGCGCCGGTTTGCACGAGCCTGACGCATGTCAAGCAGCATGCAAACCGCACCGCCGGCTGCAACCACATAAACCACCGGAGCCAGTGATCCCTCCATGAAGCTTGCGAACGTCAGCGCACCAAAGGTGACGTATTCGCCCTGGGCAATATTCACCACACGTGTTGTGGTGTAAACCAGTACCAGACTCAGGCCGACCAGGGCGTAGACGGCCCCGTTGGTCAGGCCGTCCGTCAGAAGGAATAGCGTAGTATGTATGTCCATCGTTTATTCGCTCAAGAGCCTGAATTTTCCGTCTTCAACAACCGACAAAAAGGTGCTCCGGCTGTCCAGGCCCAGATGATCGGATTCGCTATACGAGTAAAAGCCGTTCATGCCAACGTAATCGGTCAGGGACTCAATCGCGTCACGAAGTGCCTCGCGCTGTTCTGCCAGATCATCGGGTTCACCCGCGTCCACGACGTTTTGGTAGGCTTCAATCGGAACATGGACGGCATCATGTGCCTGGGCAGCAAACAAGTCGGTCTTGCCTTCGCCATACTTTGCATCGTAGTCATGCGCAAAAGCAGAGATGCGCTGTTTCAGCGGATGATCGTCAGGCAGGTCCCGATAAATCACAACCGGTGATGAGCCAATCAGCGCACCCTCGACTGCATCCTTGCCTACCTCAACAAAACTTGCGATTGGTGCACCGCCACCATGAAAGATAGGTCCTGTGTAACCAACACGCTTCAGCGTCTGGTGGGCAAGTGCAGCTGAAGGGGGAATAGCGTGAAAGTACACGGCATCCGGATTCTTCTGACTGACTCGCAGGGCCTGCGGTGTAAAGTTAGTGTCGCTACGTGAGAAACGCTCAGCTGCCACAACCTCTAGTTCCTTTTCTTCGGCTACGCGCTGAAACTCGACCCAGCCGCCTTCTCCGTAGGAGTCATCAAGCCCCATAAAAGCCAGCTTTTCGTAGCCCTGATCAACCATGTAGTCCAGGGTGTGCTCAATCATCAGACGGTCAGTAACTGGTGTCTTGAAGGTGTATTTTCGTTCGTTGGCAGGTTCGATGACCGAGGCTGCTGATGCCAGTGACACGTTGGGAACCTGTTCTTCGTCAACCACCTTGTTGACTGCCAGTGATGCAGGTGTCGTTGTGCAGCAGATCACCAGATGCACGTCGTCCTGCTGGATGAGTTTGCGAACTGCATTGACCGCTTTTGTCGGGTCTGATGCATCATCATATTTAATGAATTTGACCCGCAGCGCTTGATCAGAATCAGCTGCAAGCTGCTCTTCCATAAAATTGATGGATGTCACGGCACCGGCCGCAATGGCCGAGGCGCCACCCGTGACGGAGTTGACAACACCAATCCGTAGCTCTGGACGGTCGTCAGCGTGCGCCGCCATGGAGGCGGCTGAAGTAGCAAGCACGGCGCTGGCTATCAAAGGTTTTAACAAGGTCATGATTTGCTCCATATACCCTTAGTCTGAAAAGCCGCGGCCGCTTCGTATTGAGTGTGTTATTGATCCACAGGGTGCCCCGGCGTGACACATTTTGGCATAGGAAAAAACCGATGGATGTATCCGAAGATACAACTCTTTCCAGGCTGGGCAGGGGCGACAATGCTTAGTAGAGGGCATCAGTTTTGGGTAGGTCATTCAGCGGTACAGCATGCACTGTCACGCTGTTTTCCCGTTCAATCAGCGTATTAAGACGTTCATAAATCTCCCCAATCAGGCCATGTCCCAGTGCGTCTTTCAGATGTTCGTACTGGGCTTCGATGAGGGGCGCAATGTGATGAACGATACGTTGTCCCCGTGGGGTCATGCTCACCCAGACCCTGCGCAGATCCCCTGGTACTGGGGACCGCGTAATCAGTTCTTTTTCTTCCATGCGAGTCAGAACACCTGCCATGCTTGAGCTTTGTATCTGACATACGTCGCACAGTTCCCGCGGTTCAAGCTGGCCTCGCTCGTGCAGCGTACGCAAAATGCGCCATTGCTGTTCTGTCAGCCCGACACTGGTAATGATTGGTCTGAAGTGGCGAAGCATGCGCTCGCGTGCCTTGAGCAGCAACTGCGGCATGTTTTCATGTGTGAATCCGGGATCCATATTTTCTCCTTTAGTGTTTTGCGACAGCCAGCAGCACGAGTGCTTCTTGTTGACTTGCTAACATCGTAGTGATTAACATACTAATATGTTAGTAATTTAAATGGTTCTGGCAGGTTTTGCCAAACATCACACCCTATTGGGATGGACTCATGGTTTCACTTCACGAGCGATTAGATAAGCACGCAACGGTGTGCGGCGTTATTTTGAATGATCGCGCTTCACTAGAAGCTATCCAGCCACAGCTTGACCAGCCTCCGTATAACAAACCGCCCGTTGCGCCCGTCATGTACGTCAAGCCAGCCAATACGTGGACGCATGACGGAGCAGTGATTGAATTGCCGCAAGGGGCAAATGATCTGGAGGTGGGAACCACAGTGGGCATCATGATTGGACGTGACGCCTCTTGTGTGGCTGTGGCCGATGCCATGTCGCACGTACAGGGCTATGTCCTTGCGGCTGACCTGAGCGTTCCGCACAGCAGCTATTTTCGCCCTGCTATCCAGGAAAAATCGTTTGATGATTCGTGTGTGTTCGGCGAGGTACTTAGTGCCACAGCCATCAGCGATATCTCTCAGGTGTCCATGACAACTTGGATAGACGGCAAGGAAGTTGAGCGTCGTAGTTTGGATGATCTGATCCGTGATGTGCCCACACTCATATCCGACGTCAGTCAGTTCATGACGCTAAGAAGGGGGGATGTGCTGTTGATCGGGGTCAAGTACCAGGCCGCAACCGCCGGTCCAAACAACACCGTGACGGTGTCATCATCACACTTCAGTGATCTTCGCTTTACTATTACTGCGATGCAAGGAGAAACACAATGAAGCGCGGCCGCATTGTCTGGAATGGCAGTATCCATAGCGTTGTTCCCGCAAGCCCGGAGCATGTCCGGCTACCCAATGGTCTTGAACTACACGAAACAGAAGTTGCCTGGCTGCCACCCATACAACCCAGGACGGTGTTTGCCCTTGGCCTTAACTACGTTGATCACGCCAAAGAGTTGTCGTTCACGCCGCCAAAAGTACCACTGGCGTTTATTAAGCCCGCTGGCACGATAATTGGCCATCGTAGCTGCACACCCCGCCCAGCCGATGCCACGCATATGCACTATGAGTGCGAATTGGCAGTCATTATTGGCAAAAAGGGCAAGCATATTTCCAAGGATGCCGCACATGAGCATATTGCGGGCTATTCCATTGCAAATGATTATGCGATTCGGGATTACTTGGAAAATTATTATCGGCCCAATCTGCGTGTAAAGGGGCGTGACCACTGTACACCGATGGGGCCATGGCTGGTGGATCCGGAAGCCATTTCCGACCCGACCAGTTTGCGTCTGACCACACACGTAAACGGGAAGCTTGTGCAGGAAGGCACAACTGCAGACATGATCTTTAGTGTTGCTGACCTGATTTCATGGCTATCGTCTTTCATGACCCTGTCGCCCGGGGACATTATTTTGACTGGTACTCCCCATGGAACCGTCAACGTCAAAGCAGGCGATGTGGTGGAAACAGCCATCGAGGGCCTGGGCCATCTTGTTAATACCGTGGTCAGCCAAGAACCATTCATGCATAACGGTGGTTTATCCAACGCCAGCGTTGCGCACCCATCACAGGAGTAAGACGTGCTCACCCCCGAAGTCACTCAGCGCATTGCCGCCAATCTGGATGATAGTGAAAGGACCGGCCAGCAGATACGGCAGTTATCGTTGCAATACCCGGATATGACGATTGCCGATTCATATGCCATTCAAAAGGCATGGGTGGAGCATAAAGTCAGTAATGGACGGACCATACGCGGACACAAAGTGGGACTAACCTCTCGTGCCATGCAGTTGTCTTCCAATATTGATGAGCCCGATTTTGGGGTGCTGCTTGACGACATGTTCTACCAGGATGGTGCCGCGCTGCCAATGAGCCGTTTCATCGTCCCCAGGGTTGAGGTGGAGTTGGCCTTTATCCTGCGTGATGACTTGGCCGGTCCAGGCATTGAGTTGCCGGATGTCTTGCGTGCAACCGATTATGTTATTCCCGCGCTTGAAATAATCGACGCGCGTATTCAACAGCTTGATCCAGAGACGAAGGCCACACGCAA
>DAHVSI010000186.1 GCA_027324645.1 Castellaniella sp.
GCTGCCTTCCAACCATCAGCTTCTGGTCGTTGGCAGTAGTGCAGCAACCGAAAACAGCGTAAGCACTATGGCCGTTGCGCGCAGACTGGGCAGTCGGCTCAAGCTTGTCCCGGTTACCTCTAATGTGACACCGTATTATCAAGCAGCCGACCTGTGCTTGCACCCCACACGCAACGATAGTTTTGGCATGGCGCCACTTGAGGCCATGGCCAATGGCCTGCCGGTTGTTTTAAGTCCGTCACCCTGGTGTGGTTTTGCGGCTTACCTGGAGGATAAAGTTGATGCCCTGATCCTGTCCCATCCGGATGATGTCACGGGCTTGGCCCAGGCTCTTGAACAGCTTGGGGCTGATCAGGCGTTGCGAGACGCGTTGGTACAAGCAGGGCATGAACAGGCAGACCAGCATGGATGGCCGGCCATAGCACAGCAATACCTGGCCCTGTACAAGGACGTACTGTCAGTCAAATCCAGCCGCGAAGCCAATAAACCAGTAAGCCCGCGTACTCCTTGATAATTGAGCGGCTTGCACTGAGCGTGCGCACATTGGGCCGCCACAGGGCAAATGTATCATCGTCCGGAATAGTAATTTGCGGTGGTGACGCGGCTGAGGTCACCGTCACACCTTCTTTATTGAAAATAGCCATTGCCCTGGGCATATGCAGGGCTGAAGTCACAAGCAGCACATGCTGGAAGCCCTGCCTATCCAGTAATTCTTTGGTGTAGTGGCCATTTTCATAGGTGGTGAGGCTGCTTGTCTCCATGAGCAAAGCATGCTGGGGGACGCCTTGCTGTTGTAATGCGCGAGCCATCATTTCCGCTTCGCTTAGTTGCCCATCCAGTGCCGCCCCCGAGAGCACAATGTAGTTAGCACGCTGGGCGCGGTATAGGCGCCCGGCTGTGTTGACACGGGAGGAAGCGGTTGCCGGATCATAGGGTAAAAACCAGTTCTGTCTGTTGTTGCCCGTATGGCCGCCCAGCACAACAATAGCGTCGGCTGTGGGCAGGCTAGTGGCGGGCTGGTACGGATACAGGGCTTCAAGACGGCCGCCGGCCCACAGGGAGGTCACAGGGATGGACCAGAGCAAGACCCAGGTGGCACCGGTCCCTATAAACAGCCAGGCTGTGCGCTTGCGACGCAGCACAAAGCAAAGCATACCCAGGACACCAAGCGCAATACCCATGTTGACTGGAATGAGCAGTTGAGTCAGAAACGCAGTCGTGCTCATGAGGCATTCCTTTGAGGCCGTGTGAGTGCCACCTGAGCACTGGCCAGCACGTCGTCAAGATGGGGCCATGTTGCGGCGCTGCCCAGGCAGACCGCTTTGGGCGACCAGGGTCCTGTGCGTGTTTTGTCAGTCACGCCAAACAATGTGATTTGTCGGGCCTCGGCCGCGGCGGCCAGATGTGATACGCCTGAATCGTTGCAGATAACTAAACTCGCTTTTTGAGTGAGTGAGGCATAGGTACCCAGACTTACCGGTGGCAAACACTCGGCCGTGGGGGCATTCTGCAGAGCCTGTTCACGCTCATTGGGTGGCGGACACATGACCACCCGATGCCCATCTTCTTGCAGCCGGCGTGCAAGCAAGTCAAAGCCGGGCCACACCTTGATTTTCCCGTGGTGCCTGCCGGTTGCAGTGGGGGCAATCAGAACAAACTGATTGAGGGCTAGGGAGGCTTCGCTCAACACGGCGCGCGCCGCGCTATCGTGTTGTCTTGTCATCCGCAAACTTAGCTGCCGTGGGGGAACGGACTCCGGCGCGGAGAGGTTCCATCGCTCGAGTGCTTCCATGGTTAGTCTGTACCAAGCTTCGACCGCATGTAGCGGGGCGGTGGCTTTCCCAATGGGCCACCGCAGCAGCAGGCTTCTTCCGTCATCACGATGTCCTGCACTGTGCACGCCTGCCAGCCGGAAAATGAGGGCACTCGACAAGGAGTCGGGCAGCAGTAGGCCGCCGGCTACGCCCTTGATTTGCTTATGATGTTGCCGCACCATCATGGCGCTTTTGTACCAGGGGTTGTCCATTTCAATGAAGTCATGGAGCGGATAACCCGACAGCAGATCGCGGGCCCATGGCCTGGCGCAGACAATCACTGGCAAGTTTGTTTGCAGCAGGGCCTCCAGGCATGGCAAGGTCATACATACGTCGCCGATCCAGTTAGGCATGCGGAGATAGATCGCTGATAGGGTTGTCATGTAGTTGAAGCAAAAACGATGAGGGCCGCCAGGATCGCGATGATCAATGCGTGCTTATTGTGCCACGTTAAAATGTTCGGTCCAACTGTAAAAAGGCATGTGCACACCATCGTGACCCAATCAACACAAGCTCAAACTCATCCTGTAGGCATGGACGTCTGGCGCCGGATTTACGGCCGCGTCGGTGGCTACTGGAAAGCATTGGTACTGGCGCTGGTGCTGGTATCCGTGGCTGCGGCCACACAACCGGCTCTGGCAGTCATCATGAAGCCGTTGCTGGACGACGGGTTCTCGGGCAGCCATCCCCACTACGTCTGGTCTATTCCGCTGGCTTTTATCGCACTTATTTTTGCCAGGGGTACAGCCAGCTACTTTAGTTCCTATCTTTTTGCGTGGGTTGCCAACAACATGCTGCTGCAGTTGCGGCACGACATGTTTCAGCGCTTGTTGCACATGTCCGACATGGAATTCAAGCGCGGTGAAACCGGTCGGCTACTAAATCGATTTACGGTTGATGCTGGCAACGTGACCAGCCAGGCAACAGACGTGATTACTGTCCTGGTGCGCGAATCTCTGGCTGTTGTGGCTCTGGTTGGCGTGTTGCTGTACATGTCATGGAAACTCACGCTTATTGTGCTGGTTGTGTTGCCATTGTCTGCCGTCATCGCACAGTTTTTCATTCGAAGGCTCCGCCGCATTAACCGTGAAACCATTGACATGAACGCCGAACTTACGCGTGTAGTGCGTGAAAGTATCGACGGGCAGCGAATCATCAAACTGTTTGGCGGGTACGAGCGCGAGTCCAAACGGTTTTCTTACGTCAATAGCCGTTTACGCCGTTTTGCCATGCGGGCCGTGATCGCCAATGCGGCCTTGTCACCACTTGCGCAGTTTACCGTCGCCCTGTCAGTGGGTGCGGTAATCGCCGTCGCGTTATATCAAGGCAATACCGACGAACTTACCGTTGGCAGCTTTGGTGCATTCATGGCAGCATTGGGGCAGATATTTGACCCAATCCGGCGCCTCAC
>DAHVSI010000196.1 GCA_027324645.1 Castellaniella sp.
CATCACGGCGTTGACCGGGGCCACGCCCAGCTGCTCGCATGCGTATTGCAACGGCAATGGATGGGGTTTTTTGTGCGCGCAGGTATCCCCAGCCACGACCACATCAAAATAAGGGGCAAGCCCAGACTGCTCCAGCAACGGCTGGGCAAAGGCCATGCTTTTATTGGTGACCACAGCCAGGCGCACGCCTGCCTGTTGCCAATGCTGCAGGCAGGCCACCACGCCCGGATAGACGGTGCTGTGCTGGCCATTGACTGCATGGTAGTGCTCAAAAAACTGCTCCACGGCACTGTCTAGATCGGGCATGGGCCTAGCCGGGGTTGCTTCATGGGCAACATGGGCCAGCAAGCGTGTCATCATGTCACGCGAGCCTTTCCCCACGAAATCGGCCAGCTTGCCGTCCGGCAGTGGTGGTAAGTCGTGTTCCTGCAAAAACTGGTTGGCCGCCAGATCCAGGTCGGGCAGTGTGTGCATGAGGGTGCCATCCAGGTCCAGCAAAACAGCGCGTTGGGTCATGCCAGGGCCTTTATGTGCTAATGCTGGGCCCGCGCGCCAGTTCGGCCCGCATGGCATCAATGACCTGCTGGTAGTCGGGCTGGCCAAAAATGGCCGAGCCCGCCACAAATGTGTCGGCCCCTGCTGCGGCAATTTGCGCAATGTTGTTAACTTTGACGCCACCATCAATTTCAAGCGCTATGGGCTGGCCGCCCTGTTGCCGCCAGGCATCAATACGCTGGCGTGCCTGCTGCAATTTAACGAGGCTGTGCGGAATAAACGCCTGGC
The DNA here is from genome assembly GCA_027324645.1 of Castellaniella sp. Taxonomy (GTDB): domain Bacteria; phylum Pseudomonadota; class Gammaproteobacteria; order Burkholderiales; family Burkholderiaceae_B; genus JAJYRX01. The sequence continues at coordinate 784 of DAHVSI010000196.1, forward strand.
CGCCAAAACCGGGATTAACGGACATGATCAGGATGACATCAATTTTGTCCATGACGTGATCCAGCCATTCCAGAGGGGTGGCGGGGTTGAACACCAGACCGGCCAGGCAGCCGTTGTCGCGTATGAGCGACAGGGTACGGTCTACATGGCGGCTGGCCTCGGGGTGAAACGTCATGATGTTGGCACCGGCCTTGGCGAACTGCGGGACCAGGGCATCCACCGGTTCGACCATGAGGTGCACATCAATGGGGGCGGTGGTATGGGGGCGCAGGGCTTCGCATATCATGGGGCCCATGGTCAAGTTGGGCACATAATGGTTGTCCATGATGTCAAGGTGGATCCAGTCGGCCCCGGCGTCAATAACGCGGGTGACTTCATCGCCCAGACGGGCAAAATCGGCAGCCAGTAAACTGGGCGCAATGCGGGGAGCACGGGATAATGGCATGATACGGTTTTGTCTGATTCGTAATGAGTGACCATGCAATTATTGCAGGGTTGTCTGACTTTTGGAAAATACGCTGGCGGTTACGACCCATGAAACGTTTATTGATCCTTGCCTGCTTGGCGCTGGCGTCCTGTAGTACTGTGACGACCGACGAGGACCCGGATGGGCGTGCCCCCGAGTCAGACCGCGATTTGGTATCGCAGCCGCTCAAGGTACCTGCCTTGGAGGACATGGCCAAAACACCCGAGCGCACGCTTGAGGGCGGCATGGTGGCCGTCACGTACGATGCGTTGCCGGGCTGGGCTGACGACGACCTAGACCAGGTCTGGAAAGCGTTTATCAATAACTGCAAGGGGCTGATGCGGCCCGTGTCAGGCAGCCTTACCTTGCCTGCCCGGGCGGCGCCGCGTGTGTGGCAGCCTGTTTGCGAAGCTGCGCAACAGGCCGATCTGGACGAAGACACGGCCGACCCTGCTGCCGTGCGGGCATTTCTGGAAGAGCACTTGCAACCCTGGCGTTTGCTGAATGCCCAGGGGCAGCCTGCCAGCAATACCGTCACCGGTTACTACGAACCGCGTGTGCAGGGCTCGCGCAGTCGTCATGACGATTATCAGTGGCCGCTGTATGAAACGCCTGACGATTTGCTGACCATTGATTTGGGTGAAGTCTATCCGGAGCTGGCAGGCAAGCGGGTACGGGGCAAGCTGGATGGGCAGCGTGTGGTGCCTTACGATACCCGCGCCGATATTGCTGAGTCCGAATCGCGCCAGCCACCCGTGATCACCTGGATAGACGATCCGGTGGAAGCCTTTTTTCTACAAATCCAGGGCTCGGGGCAGGTTGAGCTGGACAAAGGCGGCGTCATCCGTCTGGCTTACGATGACCACAATGGCCGGCCCTATGCCTCCATTGGGCAGTGGCTGGTCGACCAAAAAGAAATGACGTTAGACCAGGCTTCCATGGGCAGCATTAAGCAATGGGCGCGTGAGCATCCCCACCGAGTTCAGGAAATGCTTAACGCCAATCCGGCCATGGTGTTCTTCAAGGAAGAGGCCGTGTCTGATTCGGACCTGGGGCCGCGCGGTGCTTATGGTATTGCGCTGGCGCCACAACGGGCGATTGCTGTTGACCCGGCGTTTGTACCCCTGGGTACGCCTGTTTATTTGTCCACGCGCGAGCCGGGCAGCCAGACGCCGCTGCGTCGGCTGGTGTTTGCACAGGACACAGGCGCCGCCATCAAGGGGGCTGCCCGTGCCGACTTCTTCTGGGGTACGGGCACACAGGCCGGTGAACAGGCCGGTCGCATGAAACAGCCGGGTGATATGTGGCTGTTGTGGCCGAAGCATGCCGGGAAACCTTCTGCCCGTTAAGGGGTCTGACCATGGCAATGAGCCAAACATCTGCATCACCCTCTGTTTTAGTCTGCGGCACAGGCATTGCCGGGTTGGCAACCGCACTGGGATTACGCCGTGCCGGTATTCAGGCCAGCATGCTGGGGCCGCACACGCCTGCTCCGGTCAATCCGGGCGACAATTGGCATCCGCGTGTCTACGCGCTGTCACCGTCCAGCCGCCGGTTTCTTGAAGACCTGGGCATCTGGTCGCTGATGGATGCCGCGCGCATAACGCCTGTTGAGGCCATGGACGTGTACGGCGATGGGGATGGCCGTGTCAGCCTGAATGCCTGGCAGGATGCGCAGGAAGCGCTGGCCTGGATTGTGGAGTCCGGCGAAATTGAACGTGCTTTGCAGCAGGCTGTCCAGGTTTATGGTGTGCCCTGGCACGATGACAAGTTCCAGCAGCTGCAGGGGCAGGCCGTGATCACCCAGGCTAGCCACGAGCTGCCGTTTGATTTGCTTGTCGGCGCTGATGGCGCCAAGTCCCCCGTACGGCAGGCTGCCGGTATTAGCCATCACTGCCGCGCTTATGGTGATCGGGGTGTGGTGGCGCATCTGGCCACCAGCCAGCCCCACCAAAATATTGCCACCCAATGGTTTTTGGGCGATAGCGTATTGGCGTTGCTGCCCTTGGCCAATACATCGTCGGGCCACCAGGTCTCCATGGTGTGGTCCATGCCTGATGACCGTGCCCAGGCGCTGATGGCGTTGCCGGAGCAAGAACGGCATGCCCAGCTTGAAAACGAGCTCCGTGCCGTCACCCTGGGCGTGTTCGACACGCTGCAAGTGCGCAGCCGTGTCTTTGCCTTTCCGCTCACCCTGGAAAAATCCGCCATGATTGGTGACCACGTTGCGCTGGTGGGTGACGCAGCCCATCGGGTGCATCCGCTGGCCGGCCAGGGGCTTAACCTGGGGTTGGGGGATGTGCAGGCACTGGTCAGTACGCTGGCCCAGCGCGAGCACTGGCGCACGGTGGGTGATTACCGTGTGTTGTCGCGCTACCGCCGGCAGCGGGCCGAACCCATTGCGGCCATGCGGCTGGCCACCGATAGCTTGTATCGGCTGTTTGCCACGCCGGGCGCCCCCATGGCGTGGTTGCGTAATCAGGGCATGCATATGGTTGACCGTGTGCCGCTGGCAAAGCGCTTGCTTATTGCCGGTGCACGTTAAGGGTCGGGTTTTTACAGGTTTCTTTTTATTCTTTAAGACGTGGGAGTCTTTTTACATGCGTTTTTTTAGTCTCACTGCATCGTTGCTGCCCAGTGCGGCCATGTTTCTGGCCTCGCTGGTTGCCGGTCCTGCCCTGGCGGCCGATGATCAGCTCGACAAAGTGGCCCAGGCATTTGAGCAACGGTTTAATGGGGTCGAGGTCACCCAGGTGCGTGAGGCGCCAATAAAGGGCCTGTTTGAAGTGCAGATTGGCACGGACATTGTCTATGCCGACGAAAATGTCGACCATGTCCTGCAAGGTGCGCTGGTTGATGCGCATACGCGCAAAGACCTGACTGCCGAGCGGGTACAGAAACTGTCTGAAGTGCCGTTTGAGACGTTGCCACTGGAGTTGGCCATCAAGCAGGTCAGGGGCGATGGCAGTCGCAAGCTGGCAATTTTTGAGGACCCCAACTGTCCGTATTGCAAAAAGCTGCACGAAACGCTCAAAGAGTTTGATGACGTGACTATTTACTCATTCCTGTTCCCGGTGTTGTCGGAAGACTCGGTCACCAAGGCGCGCGACGTGTGGTGTGCATCCGATTCGGCACAAGTTTGGCACGACTGGATGTTGGACGACAAAACGCCGGCCACCGAACAATGCGATGACAACCCGGTAGAGGAAGTGCTGGCACTGGGGCGTGAGCTTAACGTGCGTGGCACGCCCGCCATTTTGTTTGAGGATGGGAAGCGGGTAGACGGGGCAGTGCCATCGGACCATATCCAGGCACGGCTGGAAGCGCTGGATTAATCCCGCACACAAGCCCCGCTTTTACTGCTTCAGGCCTGCCCGGCATTTGGGCCGGGCACCCACACCTGGCCATCGAACAATAGACGGGCCGTGCGGTAAAACGAGCCTGAATAGGCTACCCATTCGCCATCGCGCTGGGTGACATCGGCCCCAACGGTGAGGATGCCGGATGGCATGCCCAGGCGTAGATGGTCATCTGGCGCGGCGGACGACAATACTTGCGAGACCACCGTGCCTTGAATGCGGGCTGCGACGGCGGTGCATAATGACACGGTAAGCGGCAGCGCACGGTGTGGCTGTCCGTTGGAGATTACCCGTGCGATCAGGTCGATCTCGTCAATGGGTACGGTACCGCCCGACAGGGTGGGGTTGTCGATGGGGTCGCGCACAATAGCCACAAATGGCACGATGGTGATACTGCGAGCCGTTTCCAGGTCAGGTGCGATCCCCATTTCAACCGAGGCATGGATGCGGATGTCGTTAAGCATTTGCATCACGTCGGGCTGGCTTTCCAGTTCGTCCGGCAGCTCAAGCCCGGTCAGGCCAATATCGGCTGCACGGACAAACACCGCAGCGTTGGCGGCGTCAACCATCGAGACCTCGAGCGTGCCCACGCCGGGCACATCAAGCTGATCTGTGACCTGCCCGGTGGGCAGCAGCTTTTGCGTGGTCGCGCCGCCCGGATCAACAAAATCCAGCCGGATGGGCGAGCCGGTTCCGCTTACGCCGGGAATGGCCAGATCGCCACCGTACAGAGCCCGACCATCACGGGTCTGGAATGTGCTGTGGATGATTTTGTTGGTGTTGGTGTTAAGAATGCGTACCGTGGTTTCGTCGCCGGCTGCTTCAACCAGCCCCTGGTCAACAGCGAAGGGGCCTACGGCCGAGCTCATGTTGCCACAGTTGCCACGATAATCAACGTGGGCCTCTTTAACCATGACCTGGGCAAAGGTGTAATCCACATCCGCCTCCGGGTGCTCGGATGGCGAGACGATGCAGACCTTGGATAATGACGACACGCCGCCGCCCATGCCATCAAGCTGACGCCCGTAGGGATCGGGCGTGCCCATGGCTTGCATGAACAGCGACGGCCATTCGTCGGGGTTGTCGGGCAGATGGCTACGTTGCACCATCAAGGCTTTACTGGTGCCGCCGCGCATGAAGGCGGCGGGCAAGGCTTGTTGAGTCACGGGAATTCCTTTAGCAGGTTTAAAAAACCGTTCTTAGTACAATAGCACCGTTTTATTTTCATCGTCCAAAAGGATAGCTATGGCCCAGACCCCTGCACTTCGCGACCTGACGGTTGGTGATCGCACTGTTCGTTATGTGCCTATTGCCGATGTCCCCGGCGTTGACAAGCTGCCGTTTTCGTTAAGAGTCCTGCTTGAGAACCTGTTGCGCCAGGCGGCCGTGCGCGGCACTGACGTCCAGGCCGAGCTGGATTCCCTGATGCAACGGCGCGCCGGCGATGGCATTACATTTTACCCTGCCCGGGTATTTGGCCAGGACATCCTGGGCCTGGTGATGTTGCTTGACATGGCCGCCATGCGCGAAGCCGTTGAAGACGCCGGCGGCGATGCGTCGCAAGTCGTGCCGCAGGTGCCTATTGACGTCATTATCGACCACTCCCTGCAGGTTGATAGCTGGGCCAATCCGGCAGCGGCCGAAATCAACCTGGCGCGCGAATATCAGCGTAACGGCGAACGTTTTGCCTTTTTGCGCTGGTGTGGCAGTAGCTTTGATGGTGTGCGTGTCGTACCGCCGGGTAAGGGCATCATGCACCAGCTGCACCTTGAAAACATTGGGCGCGTCGTGTGGGTCAACGACAAGGACGGCACCGAAATTGCCTATCCCGACAGCTGCGTGGGGACCGACAGTCATACGCCTATGGTCAACGGGCTGGGTATTCTGGGCTGGGGGGTTGGTGGTATCGAGGCCGAAGCAGTCATGGTGGGCCTGCCTGTAACGATCCCGCTGCCCGAGGTGGTTGGTATAGAGCTGTCCGGCAAGCTGCAAGAAGGCGTGTTGCCCACAGACCTGGTCCTGCGCATTACAGAAGAACTGCGCGAACTGGGCGTGGTAGGCAAGTTTGTCGAGTTTTTTGGGCCCGGTCTGGACGAACTGTCGCTGGGCGACCGGGGCATGATTGCCAACATGGCGCCTGAGTACGGGGCAACGTCGGTGTTTTTCCCGGTGGACAGCCATGCCATGGATTACATGCACCTAACCGGGCGATCAGAAGAACAGATTGCGCTGGTGGAAGCCTATAACCGCGAACAAAAACTGTGGCGCGATGCCGATACGCCTGACCCTGTCTACGATACGGTGCTCAAGCTTGATTTAGGCACCGTGCGTCCGGCCATTTCCGGGCCCAGCAATCCCGAAGATCACCTTAACCTGGATGAAGCCGCCAGTGCTTTCTTGGAGCACCACCAGCGTATTGCCGGCCGGGCGGTTGACCTGCAGCGCCAGGTACCGGTGGAAGGCGAAGACTATGCCTTGCATGATGGTGACGTCGTCATTGCTGCCATCACTTCATGCACCAACACGGCTAATGCCGTGAATATGATGGCGGCAGGCCTGGTCGCCAAAAAGGCTATTGAGCGCGGCTTGCGCAGCAAGCCCTGGGTCAAGACATCGTTGGTGCCGGGCAGCCAGGTCACGGCCGACGTCTTGCAGCGTGCCGATTTGCAAGACAGCCTTGATGCCCTTGGCTTCCATATTGCCGGGTTTGGCTGCACCACCTGTAACGGCGGATCGGGGCCATTGCTGCCGGCCATCTCCAAAGCCATCAATGATAACGATCTGGTGACTACCTCGGTTCTGTCCGGCAACCGCAACTTTGATGGCCGAATCCACCCCGATGTGCGGGCCAACTATCTGGCGTCGCCGGCCCTGGTTGTGGTGTATGCGCTTGCCGGCTCGTCAACCATCGATGTCACGCGCGACCCGCTGGGGCATGACGACAACGGCAATCCCGTGTATTTGCGCGATGTATGGCCAACCGCACAGGAAATTGCCCAAGCCACACAGGGTGCGTACGCACGCGAGCTGTTTGTTGAGCGCTATGCCGAACTGTACGAGGGCGGCGAGCCCTGGGATGCGCTGGCAACGGAAAGCAGCCACCGCTTCCCCTGGGATCCGGACAGCAATTACATTCGCAAGCCGCCTTACTTTGACGGTCTGGCCACCCAGCCGTCACAGGTGGCCGACATCAAGGGCATGCGTCCATTGGCCATTCTGGGCGACTCGATCACCACCGACCATATTTCACCGTCGGGCGCCATCAGTCTGGGTACGCCGGCGGCCGACTTTTTACTGTCGCGTGGCGTCAAGCAGCCCGATTTCAACAACTACACGACACGCCGTGCCAATCATAATGTCGTCATGCGTGCCACCTTTGCCAATATCCGCCTGCGTAACCGCATGGTCCCTGGTGTTGAAGGCGGGGTGACCAAGGTCATGCCCGACGGCGACGTCATGCGTATTTTTGAGGCCGCCCAGACGTATCAGGAACGCGATGTCCCGCTGGTGGTCATTGCGGGCAAAAACTATGGGTGTGGATCGTCGCGCGATTCGGCTGCCAAGGGCCCCGCATTGCTGGGCGTCAAGGCCGTGATAGCCGAAGGGTTTGAGCGCATCCACCGCACCAACCTGGTGGGTATGGGTGTGCTGCCGTTACAGTTCAAGGAGGGCGTGAATGCCCAGACCCTGGGGCTGGATGGTACCGAGCAGTTTGACATTGTGGGTCTGGAAGACCGCTTGGGTGTGCGGGCTGAAGTTGACTTGGTGATCCGTCGTGCGGATGGCACGACGCAGACAGAGCCGCTCATTGTCCGACTGGATACCACCGAAGACGTTGAATATTGGCGTCATGGCGGTATATTGCCGCGCGTGTGGCGTCACTATCTAACCGAACAAGGCGTGGCTTGAACGCGCCACAGTTTGTAGGGTGCTGACCGGACTTGTTGGGTTCAGGCCCGGTCAGGT
>DAHVSI010000214.1 GCA_027324645.1 Castellaniella sp.
GTTCAAATCCAGCCCCCGCAACCAAATTTCCAAAAAGCCGGATACCAAGCGTATTCGGCTTTTTTGTTTTCAATTCATTTTCCTGCATCAAAAATGCGTACTGCTCGCTGGCACGCGGCATCACGCCTGCCATAGCCGTAGAAGACGGCGCGCACAACCCTTGCGGAAGCTGGGGACAAGTCATGAAATAGTGAGCAGGACGATACGCATCGCGCGCATGGAGCAACTGAACAAGTGCGCCCCATGAGCCAGATACGATAATTCAAGTTGTTATCTGGGCATACCGGAAACCATCACGGTTTACCCGCAGGCTGATTACCGTGCCATTGGCATATACATACCAATGCCGGAGTTGAAAACAGTAGCCTTGCCAGGCCGGGCGCCATGCCCCGGCCACTTGACCGGCACTGACCACCTGGCCTGCCGGTTCGAATACATCAATTACACCACCACCTGTGGGGCAATGCAAGCATCTGGCTACAATGGCGGACATGATTGTCTACCTTAACGTTGGCCATGTTGCAAGATTGTGACAAGCTGATTGTGGCCCACTCACTTGGCCGTGTTGGCGCACAGGAATGGAATGCACTGGCCGGAACGCAGCCCATGCTGCAACATGAATATCTGCGGGCCCTGGAAACATCCGGCTGTGCAACGCAAGCTACAGGATGGTCACCGCATCACTTTTTACTGTATCGCAACGATCAGCTTGTGGCCGCCATGCCCACGTACCTGAAAGCCCATTCACGCGGCGAATACGTTTTTGATCACGCGTGGGCGCATGCCTATGCCCGCCATGGACTGCCCTACTACCCACGCTTGCTTAGCGCGATACCGTTTACCCCGGTTCAGGGCCCCAGGCTGTTGGCACATACCGATGCAGATCGCTTGCGTCTTGCCCAGGCCGCAATCAGGATGGCCCGCAACCATGACCTCTCGTCTTGGCACGTTTTATTCCCTGATCCGCAGGATGCTGCAATACTGCAACAGGCTGGACTGATGATCAGAGACGCCGTTCAATTTCATTGGATCAATCGCGACTACCCATCCATGACAGAGTTTTTGGCCGACCTGCGCCAAAAACATCGTAAGAATATTCGTCAGTCGCGCAGACAACTAAAAGAGGCAGGCGTATCGTTTGAGTGGCACGAAGGCAATGATATTGACGACCAGACCCTGCAGTTTTTTTATCGCTGCTATGTTGAGACGTACATAGAGCGGGGCCAACGACCCTACCTGACACATCATTTTTTTGAGTCGCTGGTCCAAACAATGGCTTCGCAACTGCTGATTGTTACCGCTCACCAATATGGCGAGCCGGTGGCCAGCGCTCTGTTTTATCGGGACGAACAAAAGCTTTATGGGCGTTACTGGGGCTGTCTCCGGTTTGTATCAGGGCTGCACTTCGAGACCTGTTACCTGCAGGGTATCGAGTACGCCATCCATAACGGATTGGCGGTTTTTGAGGGCGGTGCTCAGGGTGAACACAAGCTGGCGCGGGGGCTGCAACCCACCCGGGTGTGCTCTGCCCACTGGATTAGTCATCCGGCTTTTGCCAAAGCCATTGATGAATATGTGCGCACCGAGGGCGAAGCGGTTGAACAATACACAGATATTTTACGGCAGCATGAACCATTCAGGCAGCGCTAATAAGAGGCTGACACACCAGTCACTTTAATTTTCGTCATCCGACTGTTTTGAGTCTGGCGCGGTAAAAGGAAAGGCCGAGAACATGCTGCGCGTTTGCTCCTGCAGCTGATCTTGCATTTGTACAAACACCGCTTTGCTTTGATCAATGTAATTGCTCATCATGTTTTGCAAGACAGGGGTTTGCACGCTCATGAATTGCGCCCACGCTTCTGACCCCATCTGGCTGCCAACAAGGCTACGGGACTGCTCGGCCATACGATCCTGAATTTCAATAAAGGCCTTGATATTTTGCTCAAGAAAGGTGCCCATCACGCCTTGCATGGCATGTCCGTGAAAACGAATAAGCTGTGCCAATGCATCGGCAGAAAACATGGGAACACCGCCCGTTTCTTCCTCGAGAATGATCTGCAAAAGGATAGAACGCGTGATGTCTTCGTCTGTTTTTGTGTCGACAACCTGTAACGTGTGGTTCTGCAAAATGAGCTGCTTGACGTCATCAAGCGTAATGTAGGCACTAGCCTGTGTATCGTAAAGGCGTCGGTTGGGGTACTTTTTGATCAGACGAGCCTGTTCGGAAGAAACGGGTTGATTCATAGATAGCCAGCACAAGAGTAATAAACAAACAGCAGGGTAACGGACAACAATAGTTAGCCCATGTGCAACCCGCCATTGAGCGAAAAATCAGCACCAGTAGAGAACCCGGATTCGTCAGAAGCCAACCAGGCAACGATAGAAGCTATTTCTTCGGGTGTCCCCAGGCGCTTGACTGGGATGGTGGCCACAATTTTTTCGAGCACATCAGGCCGTATTGCCTGCACCATGTCAGTACCAATATAACCGGGCGAAACCGTGTTGACCGTGACACCCTTGTTGGCCACTTCTTGTGCAAGGGCCATGGTGAACCCGTGAATACCGGCTTTGGCTGTGGAGTAGTTAGTTTGCCCGAATTGCCCTTTTTGCCCGTTGACCGAACTGATGTTGATGATACGCCCCCATTCGCGATCAAGCATGTTGTCGAGCACCTGCTTGGTAACGTTAAACAAACTGTTCAGATTGGTATCGATCACGGCACGCCAGTCTTCATAAGACATCTTTCTGAACAGGCCGTCGCGCGTAATGCCGGCATTATTGACCAGCACATCGATAGGTCCATGGGTTTTGACTATTTCCGCAAAGGCAGCCTCGGTAGAATCCCAGTCCGCCACGTTGCCAACCGATGCGTGGAAGGTATAGCCAAGAGCAGCTTGGGCATCAAGCCATTCATCGTAGTCACGGCTGGGACCGCAACCCGCAATAACGGTATACCCGTCACGCGCCAGACGCTGGCAGATTGACGTACCAATGCCTCCCATACCACCAGTTACATAAGCAATTTTTCCACTCATGGTGACCTCCGTCGTTGCCGTTATTATCCGACGCACTGGCATCGGCCTGTTGATTATTATGCCCTGACCTGTACGTAACGGCCTGGTGCCTGCTCGATTGGCTGGTAATGGCTGGAACCGGCCTGGGTTGGGGCGGGCTGCAAGTCGCCAGCATGGTGTTTCAGCCATTGTATCCAGTCGGGCCACCAGCTCCCGGCATGTTCAGTCGCTGCATCCAGCCATTGGTCTGCCGGCATGGCCGAAGCCTGATGGCCCGTGTCAGCATGCTGGGCCCAGTAACTCCGACGGCCCCTGGCAGGATGATTGATGACTCCGGCAATATGACCGGAAGCCCCCATCACAAACCGCCGCGGCCCCTTCAGGATATGCATGGAATCGTAAGCGCCTTCCCAGGGGACGATATGATCATCACGTGAACCATAAATAAACGCGGGCATATCGAGAGTTCCAAGGTCGAGCGGAATACCGTCGACCACGACCTGATCAGGCTTGATGAGTTTGTTGTCCAGATAGGTGTTGCGGAAATACCAGGCGAAATACGGGCCCGGCAGGTTAGTACCATCAGAATTCCAGTACAACAAGTCAAAGGCAGGCGGTGCGTCACCCATTAAATAATTACTGCTAACGTAATTCCAGACCAGCTCGGAGGGCCGCAGAAAAGAAAATGTGGTGCCCAGTTCGCGTGCGGACATGAGCCCGCCCGCACCAAGCTGAAAATCGCGCCACCGGGCATGCTGCTCGTCGACAAAGACATCGAGCACACCACTATGGGTGAAGTCCAGAAATGAAGTAAGCAGCGTCAGGCTACGGACGGGTTGCCAGCCGCTGCCATGCGCCAGGGCAAGCGCACTGGCCAGCATGGTGCCACCAACGCAAAACCCCAGCGCATTGACTTGCGGCTGGCTGCTGATCTGGCTGGCGGCGTGCAACGCTGTAAGTACCCCTTGTTGCAGGTAATCGCCCCACGTTGCCTGCTGGATGCCATCGGTATCGCTGGGTAATGGATTGCGCCACGACACCAGGAACACCGTAAACCCTTGCTGCACGGCGTAATTGACAAACGAATTGTTCTCTTGCAGGTCGAGAATGTAGTATTTATTGATGCAGGGTGGCACGATAACCAGTGGGCACGAATGGACTTGCTCAGTTTGGGGCGCATACTGAATAAGCTGCATCAGGGCATTTTGGTAAACCACATGTCCTGGGGTTATGGCAACGTTTTTGCCAACCTCAAAGGCGTCTTCGTCGGTTTGTGACAGGTGGCCTTTTTGCAGATCCTGGAGCATGTTCAGCATGCCACTGGCAATAGATTGTCCATGGGTTTCTATTGCTTTTTGCTGAGCCTGGGGATTGGTCAGAAAAAAATTGGCGGGCGATGTGGCCTCTGCCCACTGCATCAGCGTAAACCTTAGGCGTTCACGCGTTTCATCGTCAGCCTGTGCTGCATCAGCCAGTTGGTTTAACGCCCGAGCCCCCAGCACATAGGAATGGGCGAGACCGGCAAACCATGGATTGGAAGACCATGCTGGATCGCGAAACCGTCTGTCTGTTGGTGCCTGCAGCGTGCCTTGGCTTGCTTGTTGACAGACCTTGTCCCAATCGGCCATAAAACTGGTGCGTATGGCGGCTAGCTGTTCTGGAGAAACTGTGATTGAAGGCCATGATGCCGAAGAGAACTGAGCCATGAAAAACCTCCACACAAAACGTCCAACAGCCTGATATGCAACTAACAACGGTTAATACCATGTTCAATGACAACAGTAAGCATGTCAATGAGGGTAAACGGTAGCTGTATCTAGCCGCACCAGCTGCCATCCAGCCAGGCAACTGTTGCCTGGCGCCCTGTCCCGGGCTTTCGTCTGTACGAATACAGTAGATCGTTGCGAGTCCAGGTACATAAGCCGCTTAGGTCAACCTGTTCAACGCCCTCCTCGCGCAGCTGGCAGGCGGCGATGCCCGCCAGATCGGCCAGCCATTTGTCCGCACGGGCACCTGGGATGAAAAATGAGCTATATGAGGCATTGGTGCTCACGAAGGCCTGGACGACATCGTTACCAACTTCAAAACACGGCTGGCTGATTGCCGGCCCAATCCAGGCCCGCAACCTGTGGCCAGGGCGCATGGAACCATGACGCTTTAGCGTAGCCACCGTATCGCGTAGCACACCCGCAGCCAGCCCCCGCCATCCAGCGTGCGCCACCCCTAATACACTGACCTCTGGGCAGCCGATGACAACGGGCAGGCAGTCGGCAGTTAAAATGGCCAGGACGCGGTCCGGTTCGACCGTTACGGCGGCGTCAGCCTCGGGGGCCTCATGATCGGGCATCATGCGGGTATCGGGATGAAAGACACGAGTGCCATGAACCTGCTGAAGCCACACGGGCGGATTTGGTAGCCACTGTTCAAGCTGCCTCCGGTTATGTGCCACAGCCTCAGGATCATCGCCCACGTGACTACCCAGATTAAAACTGGCCCAGTCCCCTTCACTGACCCCGCCATGAATGGTGGTCGTAAAGTATTGCACCCCCGGCCAGGCTGGGCCGGTTATTCTGGGCAGCCCGTCCAGGCACATGGCAGCAGACGCGTCGCAGAGCGGCTGGGCCTTACCTAGTCCGGCCATAATTCCTCCGACAGCACGTCAAAATCGTCAGGATAACGGGCCTCGAACAAGACTTCTTTACCGCTTTGATAATCTATGAAACCCAGCGTGCGGGCATGCAGCATTTGTCTTTGGCAGGCCGGCGTTGCGCGCCCACCGTACAGCGTATCGCCCACAAGCGGATGGCCAATACTTGCCAGGTGCACACGTATCTGGTGGGTACGCCCTGTATGCAACCGGCACAGGACCTTGGTAACCTGCCCCCCGGCTGGCAACTCGCCGGCCTGTAAAAACTGATAGTGGGTCAGCGCCTGTTTGGCCGCAACCGGTCGTTCCGTGGCCATGCGCACGGGCACTCTGCGGTCTCGGCCGATCGGGGCATCAATAGCGCCCGAGCCTTTCAATAGGCCGTGCACAAAACCATGGTATTCGCGCTGTACAGAGCGCGCCTGCAACTGACGAACCAGATGTGTCTGGGCTTTTTCATGGCGAGCGACCACCAATACCCCCGAGGTTTCCTTGTCAAGACGATGGACAATGCCGGCCCGGGGGACCACAGCGAGTTCGGGATAATGATAAAGTAGTGCGTTTAGTAACGTGCCGCTCCAGTTGCCGGCGCCGGGGTGCGTAACCAGCCCGGCAGGCTTGTTGATCACAATCCAGTCAGGGCTATCGGCTATGACATTCAGCTCAATCGCCTCAGGGGCAAACGCCAGGGATTCATCGGTGGGCTGCTCATGCACCACGATACAATCGCCCGATTGCACGGGCCGGCGAATCCGCGCGGCACTACCATTGACCAGCACATGTCCAGCCTGTATCCAACCCTGTAGTCGGCTACGCGAATGTTCCGGCACAAGCCGCGCCAGCACCTTATCCAGACGTTCGGGAGCCTGGTCATGGGGCAGCACATATTTCAGTACCTGTGGCGACGATTTCGTTTCTTTGACAGAGTCCGAGTCAGACATGGCAACAAATCATATAATCTGCCTGCAATGCTAACACCAAGGATGCCCTAGTGAACTGCACTCAACCAAAACCCGTCCATCGTTTTAACTGGCAAGCGCTGTACCAGCTTATCCTGGTCGTTGCTCTGGCTATCGTATTGGCCGCCTGTAGCAGCACCAAAAAAAGTGATGTCGACAAAACGGCGGGCTGGAGCGCCCAACGCCTCTATGAAGACGCTCGCGAAGAAATGAAGGCTGGCAACTGGAAAGATGCCCGGGAACGGCTCGAATCCATAGAAGCACGCTTTCCTTTCGGCGGATATGCGCAGCAGGCACTCATTGACCAAGCCTACGTTAACTGGAAAGACGAAGAACCCGAGCAGGCGCTTGCGGCCATTGACCGGTTTGAGCAGCAGTACCCCAACCATCCGGGTAGCGACTATATGCTCTACCTTAAGGGTCTGATTACATTTACACCACCAAGTGCTGTGTTTTCACGTATTACCCGACAAGATCCTGCGGAACGTGATCCCAAAGGGCTACGCGAGTCCTACGAATCTTTTAATGAACTGATTGACCGCTACCCTGACAGCCGTTATGCAGCAGATGCTGAAAAACGCGTTGCCTGGCTAGTCAACACGATTGCTGAAAACGAGGTGCAGGTTGCCCGCTATTACTACGAACGCGATGCCTATGTGGCCGCAATCAACCGCAGCAAGACCGTGCTGTCGGACTTCGATAGTGTTCCAGCAGCCGAAGGCGCGCTATACATAATGATGCTGTCATACGACAAGCTTGAACTGACCGACTTGTACGAAGACACCAAACGCGTGATGGAAATGAACTTTCCGGACAGCGAACTGCCCGAAAAAGGCTTTCAAAAGCCCAAAAGCTTATGGAACCCGGCAAACTGGTTCCAAAAAACCACGCCTCCGCAATATCAGCCTAGCTAAACTGCGGTCAGGCCGGCCTCAATGAATTCACGGGCCTCGGTGGGCTGCCGCGTTCTGGCAAACGGTGGCAGCCCTCGCCATAACACCTTGCCATAAGGCTTGTCGACCAAACGTGTGTCGCCCACCATCAGCACACCGCGGTCGGTTTCAGACCGGATCAGGCGGCCCGCCCCCTGCTTCAAAGCAATAGCCGCTTCGGGCAGTTGATAGGTCATGAAAGGGTTACCGCCCTCATTTCTGCAGGCATTCAGGCGTGCCTGCACCACCGGGTCATCAGGCGGGGCAAACGGAAGTTTGTCAATCGCGAGTATGGACAACGCCTCGCCAGGCACGTCTACCCCTTCCCAAAAACTGGCACTGCCCACCAGGACTGCATCCGCCTGCTGTCGGAACTGGTCCAGCAAGGCAGCACGTGACGCATCCCCTTGACGCAGTACAACCCGGGCCATTTCATGTGCCGCAAACTGCTCGTTCAATAATCCAGCAATGTGGTCAACCGCTCGCAGCGTGGTGCAAAGAACCATTACACCGCCCGCAGCAGCCTTGGTCAGCGGCAACAGTGCATCGACGAACGCCGCACCAAAGTCTGGATGGGACGGCAACGGCATGGAATCGGGCACGTACAGCAACGCCTGGTGCTGATAGTCAAAGGGCGATTCCCAGACGCATGATTGGCAATCGTTCAGGCCAAGCTGCTGCTCAAAATGGTTAAAGCGCTGATTGACTGATAAGGTGGCCGAGGTAAAAATCCACGCCTGGTCGGCGGGTCGATGCCTGGAAAAGGCCGACGCAACAGTCAAAGGCGCCCGATGGAACTGGACGTGATGCTGCGTGTGTTCGACCCATCGCACCGAAGCACGAATGCTGTCTTCATCACGCACTTCCTGTGTCACGTTGCCATGACGGTCGGGCTGGCTCCAGACAAAAAGCCGATGACGCAGAGATACAGTGGAAGCCAGGGCCGCAGCCAAGTCAGGGTGAGCATCGGCCACAGCCTGCAAACGCTCGGATAAGTTATCCATGGCCCCAAGCAGGTCCGTCAACGCTTGATCAAACGCTACCGGTTGGGGCACCACATCAAAAATGGCACGCCGCCCCGGCATATTGCCAACATCGGCGGCCTCAAGGCGCAGATCGCGGACTGCCGCCTGTAACACACCCGCTGCCTTGCCCCAATCGCAGGCTTCCCTGGCATGCGCCAGACCCGCGGCCTCGGCCGTTCGAGCCAGCTCCAGTAACTGGTGGGTAGATACTCGGTCACCAAGAAACCGGGTAGCCACATCGGGCAACTGATGCGCCTCGTCAAAAATCACAGCTTCCACTGAGGGCAGCAAATCGGTCACACCTTCTTCACGCAAAGCGAGGTCGGCCATGTACAGAGCATGATTGACGACAACCACATCGGCTTCCAGCGCACGGCGACGAGCGCTCAGTACAAAACACTCACTGACAAACGGGCACTCCTGGCCCAGACAGTTCTCGCGCGTTGAGGTGACGCGATTCCATATATCCGCCGTTTCCGGCACAGTCTCGAGCTCGGCCTTGTCACCTGTACTGGATGCATTCATGAAAGCCTGTATTTGTGCCAACTGGGCGATTTCGTTACGCGAACGCAGTCCAGCATCTTCCTGTGCCAGACGATCCAGGTGGTAGTGGCACACATAGTTGGAGCGCCCTTTTAGCAAAGCGACCCGAACAGACACAGCAAGAGCTTTTCTGAGCACAGGGATATCCCGATGGAACAATTGGTCCTGCAGCGTACGTGTACCCGTGGAAATCATGACTTTAGCGCCGCTAAGAAAGGCGGGGACGAGATACGCCCACGTCTTGCCGGTTCCAGTACCGGCCTCGGCGACAAGTGTTGAGCGCGCTGTGATGGCCTCTTGTACCGCCTGCGCAAGCTCAAGCTGAGCCGGCCTGGGACGGTACCCCGGATGCGCTTTGGCAATAGGCCCATTGGCGGAAAAAGTGTCAGTCAGTTCACAGGCATTCATGGTTGGTAGCGATTATCAGTAAAATACGCGCCACTATTGTACGTTTACTAGTTACCAATGACCGATCAAGCTATCAACCAATCCACTGATTTTCCAGCCGCTCTGACTATTACCCGGCGACTGGCCAAAGAATTGTCTGTGCGGGATACACAGATTGAAGCCGCCATCGGCCTCCTGGACGAAGGGGCAACCGTACCGTTTATTGCGCGGTATCGAAAAGAGTTAACCGGTGGCCTGGACGATACGGTCCTGCGTGAACTAGAACAGCGCCTGAGCTATTTGCGAGACCTGGAAGCACGTCGCCAGACGGTTCTTGACAGCATTACCGAACAGGACAAACTGACCGACGAGCTTGCGGCCCAGATACAGGCAGCCGATACGCGACAGCGACTCGAGGACCTGTATGCACCCTATCGCCCCAAACGACGCACACGTGCCCAGATAGCCAGAGAAGCCGGACTGCAGGCCTTAGTAGATGCCATTCTTGCTGATTCCAAGGCGGACCCGCTTAGTCTGGCGCATGACTACATCAATCAGGATGCGGGTTTTGCCGATGGCAAAGCAGCGCTTAACGGCGCTCGAGACATCCTGGCCGAGACCTGGTCCGAGCAGGCTGATTTGCTCAGTAATTTACGTGATTACCTTTGGCAGCACGGATTTTTGTACGCCAGTGTTGTTGCCGGAAAAGAGGAAGAAGGAGCCAACTTTCGCGATTGGTTTGATTTTCATGAACCCTTGCGCAAGCTCCCGTCTCATCGCGTGCTGGCGCTGCTAAGAGGGCGCCAACAAGGTGTATTGAGCCTTAAAATCGGGCTTGATCCGGAAAGCGAAACACTCATACCCCATCCATGTACTCAGCGTGTCGCCAATGTCCTTGGCATCCCTGCAGACTTTAGCCGCCATGCAGACGCACATCATGGCTGGCTAGCCGAGGTTTGTCGCTGGACCTGGCGCGTGCGGCTGTTGCCAAGCTTCGAAACAGAACTGATGGCACGCCTGCGTGATGGCGCCGAGCAGGAAGCCATCAGAGTCTTCGCCGGCAACCTCAGGGACTTGCTGCTTGCTGCGCCGGCGGGTGCTCGCACCGTTTTGGGGCTGGACCCCGGTATCCGCACGGGCGTCAAAGTTGCCGCGATCGATCACACAGGAAAAGTGCTTGAGACCGCCACCATCTACCCCTTTCAGCCACGCCGTGACAAGGTTGGCAGCTTGGCCACACTCAAACACCTGGTCACCAAGTATCACATTGAGCTTGTTGCAATAGGCAATGGCACCGGCTCCCGCGAGACGGAAAAACTGGTTGGCGAGTTGCGGCAAGAACTCACCGACCATACGCTTACCCATCTTGTTGTCTCGGAGGCCGGTGCATCGGTCTATTCAGCCTCAGAAATTGCGGCCAAAGAGTTTCCCGACATGGATGTCAGTTTACGGGGTGCGGTGTCAATTGCCCGGCGCTTGCAAGATCCGCTGGCCGAACTGGTCAAGATCGAGCCGAAGGCCATTGGCGTGGGGCAATATCAGCACGACGTGAACCAGCGTGAACTGGCCGGTACGCTCGACACCGTGATTGAAGACTGTGTCAATGCGGTTGGTGTTGATGTGAATACTGCCTCGGCAGCATTATTGAGTCGCGTAGCGGGGCTCACGGCCCTGGTCGCCGACAACATCGTCAAATGGCGTGATGCGCATGGTGTGTTTGATACCCGTCAAGCGTTGCTTGATGTGCCCCGCTTCGGGCCCAAAACGTTTGAACAGGCTGCCGGGTTTTTACGCATACGTAACGGCAGCAATCCACTTGATGGATCTGCCGTTCACCCCGAGGCCTATCCAGTCGTCAAGCGGATACTGGAGCGCATCGCCTCCAACGCGCAACAAGTCATTGGACGCCCGGAAGCATTGCAGGACCTGTCTCCCAAAGACTTCACCGACAAACAGTTTGGTCTGCCAACGGTCAAGGACATTTTCAGTGAGCTGAAAAAACCGGGCCGCGACCCCAGGCCCGCATTTGAGGCAGTCAAGTTTACGGAAGGCGTACATAGCCTGACAGACCTAAAGGAAGGCATGCAGCTTGAAGGGGTCGTCACCAACGTGGCCAATTTTGGCGCCTTTGTGGACATTGGCGTCCACCAGGATGGTCTGGTCCATATCTCTGCACTAACTGATACGTTTGTCAAAGATCCGCGCGATGTCGTTCGGGTCGGACAGACGGTCAAGGTCAGGGTGATTGACGTGGATGTACAGCGCAAACGTATTGCATTGAGCATGCGGCGCGACGATCACACCAAGAACCAGGGTGGCCAAGCAGCCAAGCCACACCGAAAAAAGGCTCCAGCCAGCCACCGCACTGACAACAAGCCACGGCGCCCACAGGGCAAACGCACGAGTGACCGTCAGGCACCGTCATCAGACAGCGCCATGGCCGCAGCATTCGCGCGCTTGCGACGCGATTCCTGACCCAAGAGGTGTTGTGTGGGCTGACTACAGCAGTCAGCTGTCTGCTGTTGGTGTCATCTGGTCCAGGCAAGACCGAACTGCCTGGACTTGTGCTGCACTAAAGCGGCCAATGACCCGCCCTTCAAACATCAGGGCTGCCATGTCGTTTTCCTGGACGAACCAATCATCATGCGTGCCCTGTTGAAGCGTACGCATCACATACCCTGCATGTTTGGGGTCATCAAACGGTTCTGACAAAAACAGCTCGCTATCGTGCTGATCAAATAGGCGGAAACGAAACCGTCCGTCCGCTTCCCGAAACGACACAAACCGCGGACGAGCACGCCCGCCCTTGTCGGATTCTGCATCCGTCTTTGTTGCCGTCTGACTTTGCGTGAACTGGCGCAAACCCACTGCTTCACGCAACTGCTCAATAAATGGTCGGCTATAACGCCTGGCCTTGTCAGCTCCGGCTTGAAGAATATCTTCTATCGTGTCAGGTCTGGCGATCAGGGCGTGGTACTGCTCACGCATGGGTTCCAATTCTTTGTTAATCAGCTCAAAGAGCTTTTGCTTGGCATCGCCCCACCCCATACCTTGAAGGAGATCATCACGAAAGGCAGTAGAGTCCTCCGGCTCTGCAAAGGCACGATATAGGCTGTACAGACGGGATTCGTCAGCGTTTTTGGGTTCACCCGGCAAACGCGAATCAGTGACAATGCGACTGATGGCGTTGTTAAGCGCCTTGGCACCACCGTGGAATAGCGGAATAGTGTTGTCGTAACTCTTGGACATTTTGCGACCATCCAGCCCCGGCAACGTCGCTACGTTGTCGTCAATCACCACCTCTGGCAACACAAACAAGTCATTGCCTTGACCATACAAATAGTTAAAGCGCTGGGCAATATCACGGGCCATTTCAATATGCTGGATCTGGTCCCGCCCCACGGGAACGCGCTGGGCATTGAACATCAGAATATCTGCTGTCATGAGCACAGGATAGGAAAATAGCCCCATCGTGATGCCATCGTCGGGTTCAATGTTATGTTCAGTATTTTGATCGACTGCCGCCTTATAGGCATGCGCCCGGTTCATGAGCCCTTTTCCTGTGACACATGTGAGCATCCAGCATAGTTCGGGGATCTCGGGAATATCGGATTGGCGATAGAATGTGACACGCTCGGGATCGAGACCGGCAGCCAGCCATGTTGCGGCGATCTCAATTCGCGAACTTGCCACACGGGCCGGGTCATCGCACTTGACCAGCGAATGGTAATCGGCCAGAAAAAAGAAAGCGTCAACATCGGGCTGTGTACTGGCTTGAATGGAGGGCCGGATAGCGCCAGCATAGTTGCCCAAGTGGGGGGTCCCCGAAGTGGTAATACCTGTCAGTACACGTGTGCTCATAACGACTCGAATAATCAGTGGCTGACTGGATCTTGACAGAACCAATCGGCAAAAATCAAAGAACGACCGCTTCGCGACGCTCGGCTTGCAGGTACTCCTGCGACTGCATTTCCATGATCCGGGATACAGTCCGGTGGAACTCGCCGGCCATGGGCCCTTTAGTATAAAGTTCGTCAGGCGGGCAGTCGGCAGACAGGATCAGCTTTACTTTGTGATCGTAAAACACATCGATCAGCCAGGTGAAACGTCTGGCTTCAGACGCATGCCGCGGCCCCATACAAGGGACATCAGAAACAATGACTGTCTCAAACCGGCTGGCCAGATCAAGATAATCGTTTTGTGAACGAGGACCACCGCAAAGCGTCCTGAAATCAAACCAGGCAATCTTACCGCCGCGCGCCACCGCCCGGATTTTCCGTTGCTCAACGTGCAAAACAGGATCCATTGGTGCCGTATCCAGCAGCCGCTCAAATGTCTGCTCAAGCGTGTGTTGCGTCTGATCATTCAAAGGATGCAGATAAGCCTGGACTTCGCCAAGCGTCTGGCGACGATAGTCAATGCCCGCATCAACATTCAGGACATCCATGCGCTCATAGATCAGGTCAATCGCAGGAAGAATGCGATCACGGTGCAGGCCATCGGGGTACAGCGTGGAAGGTTCGTAGTTGGACGTCATGACAAACGACGTGCCCAGCTCGAACAGGCGTTTTAGCAGTCGGTACAAAATCATGGCGTCTGCCACGTCCGACACATGAAACTCGTCAAAGCAGATCAGCCGATAGCGACTTGCCACACGCCTGGCAACCTCGTCCAGTGGATCGGTCGTCCCTTTGACCTCGCCGAGCTCGTTGTGCACACCCCGCATGAACTCATGAAAATGCAGACGTGTTTTTCGGCGTAAGGGGACGGTCTGAAAGAACGCATCCATCAGGAAGCTTTTTCCCCGTCCCACGCCACCCCAAAGGTAGACACCCCGTGGCACAGCAGGACGACTGAACAGCTTTCTCAAGCGCGTTGAACGGGCCTGTCGAAAGTCCATCCAGTCGTCGTAGTATTGCTGCAACCGATCGACAGCGGCCCGCTGTGCGGGGTCGCTGTCAAAACCCCGTTTCTCCAGGGCTTCATTGTAATAATCGCGAACGTTCATAGAATGCGCATGGCGCAAAGCCCGGAATCAATCAGAAATTGAGCGTCCGGCCATCGACGGCCAAGGCTGCTTCTTTCATGGACTCGGACAACGTTGGATGCGCATGACAAATGCGTGCGATATCTTCGGCAGCACCACGGAAGGCCATGATTGCCGCGGCCTCGTCAATGATCTCGGACGCCTGCGGCCCCACGATATGTACACCCAGGACCTCGTCTGTCTTGCTGTCGGCCAACACTTTGACAAACCCGGTGGTATCGCCCAGTGCCCGGGCACGACCGTTGGCCATGAAAGGGAAGCTGCCTGCCCGGTAGTCGTGGCCATCGGCTTTGAGCTGCTGTTCGGTTTGACCAACCCAGGCAACCTCTGGAGAGGTATAGATGACGGAGGGAATCAGGTGATAGTCAACATGACCGTGTTGCCCTGCAATGATTTCCGCAACCGCCACGCCTTCGACCTCGGCCTTATGCGCAAGCATAGGGCCGCGGACCACATCACCAACTGCCCACACGTTATTCAGGTTGGTGCGGCAGTCGTTATTGACGGCCACAAAACCGCGCTCATCAAGCTTGAGACCAACCGTATCGGCACCCAGGCCATCAGTGTTGGGTACCCGCCCAATAGAGACAATCAGGCGGTCTACGGACAGAGTGTGCTCTTTGCCGTCGGCATCGGTATAGGGCACGCTTACTGTTTTTTTCTTGGGGGCAACCGTGCCTGTTTTTACACCTGTATGAATTGTCAGGCCATGTGCCGTTAACGCCTTGCGGGTTTCCTTAGCTGTTTGCTGATCCACATTGGCCAGAAAATCGGGCAAGGCCTCGAGCATGGTGACTTTGGAACCCAGACGGCTCCACACAGAAGCCATTTCAAGGCCAATCGCCCCGGCCCCAATTACCCCAAGCTTGCCCGGCACATCGGGAATACGCAGCGCCCCATCATTAGACAGAATGCGGTCTTCGTCAAAAGGCAAATCGGGCAAGGCACGCGGGCTGGAACCTGTAGCAATGATGACGTGCCGCGCGACGAGATCGGCCTTGTCCGGACCATCGACCCGCAATGACCAGCCGCCATCGACCTGCGAGACGAAAGAGCCAGTGCCGTGGAAAAACTTGACCTTGTTCTTTTTGAACAGGTAAAGAATCCCGTCATTGTTCTGCGAGACCACCTTGTCCTTGCGACCTAGCAGTTTGTCCAGATCCAGCTGGACATCCTTGGCGCTAATGCCGTGCTCGGCGAAGGTGTTCTTGACTTGATGATAATGCTCGGACGACTGCAGCAGTGCCTTGGATGGAATACACCCGACGTTGGTGCACGTACCGCCTGGCGCGGGTTTGCCCTCTGGCGTGCTCCATGCATCAATACAGGCTACAGACTGCCCCAACTGGGCAACCCGGATCGCTGCAATATAGCCCCCGGGGCCGGCACCAATAACAACTACATCAAACTTTTTTGCCATAAAAACGCATCCCCGTTAATCAGATATCGAGCAACAAGCGCTGAGGATCTTCAAGCGCCTCTTTGATCGCCACCAGGCTAAGCACTGCCTCACGGCCGTCAATGATGCGGTGATCATAGGACAGTGCCAGATAGTTCATAGGCCGGATCACGATCTCACCATTCTCGACCACGGGACGCTCTTTGGTGGCATGAATGCCCAAAATAGCGGACTGTGGCGGATTGATGATGGGTGTGGAAAGCATGGAACCAAACACACCACCGTTCGAGATGGAGAAGGTTCCACCGGTAAGTTCTTCGAGCGTAAGCTTACCATCGCGGGCCCGGGCGCCATACTCGGCGACCTGCTTTTCGATATCGGCGATGCTCATTTGATCGACATTGCGCAAGATAGGCACAACAAGTCCACGCGGGCTGCCCACGGCAATACCAATATCAAAATAGCCGTGATAGACAATATCTTTGCCGTCGACGGATGCGTTGATAATGGGATACTTTTTAAGCGCCGACACCACTGCTTTCACAAAAAACGACGTAAAGCCCAGCTTGACGCCATGTTCTTTTTCGAACTGGTCGCGGTAGGCCTTGCGCAAGTCCATGACGTTTTGCATATTGACTTCGTTAAACGTCGTGAGGATAGCGTTCTCGGCTTGCGATTGCAGCAGCCTTTCGGAAATACGCGCACGCAGCCGGCTCATGGGGACACGCTGCTCGGGGCGGCCGTCCAGAGAAGCCTGCATGGGTGCCGCGGGAGCAGCAGACTTGCTAGCTGCTGCCGTGTAGGCCTGCAGGGCATCGCCCTTGGTAATGCGTCCGTCGCGGCCTGTACCTTGTACAGCACTGGCGTCAACGCCTTTCTCGGACAGGATTTTTGATGCAGCAGGCGAGGCGACCACGCTACTGCTTGCAGAAGCGGCGGGCTGCTCGGGCGCTGCCGGTGCTGCCGCCTGTTCCTGAGTATCGGCGTCGGAAGATGCCTCATCGCGGGTATCGGCGGCGGCGGCAGACGGCTGCGCCTCGGTGTCAATGCGGGCCAGCACTTCGCCCGAAGCCACGGTACTGCCATCACCCTTGACGATTTCGGACATGACGCCGGCAGACGGCGCGGGCACTTCCAGCACCACTTTGTCAGTCTCGATTTCGATCAGAATTTCATCGGCCTCCACGGCCTGGCCAGGCTGTTTGTTCCAGTTCAGCAGTGTTGCCTCGGACACTGACTCGGAGAGTTGCGGGACGAGGACGTCAATAATTGCCATAATTGAAATATTCCGTATAGGGATGAAGTTTATTATTTAGTAAAAGTCTTGATACGAGGCGAGAACGCCTGCTCAAGTAATGCGCGTTGCTGCTCGTTATGTTTGGCCAGATAGCCGACTGCCGGTGACGCGGACGGCGCGCGACCTGCATAAGCAAGCTTTTGGCCAGTTGCCATGTTTTCGAACAAATGATGCTGAATGTAAAACCACGGCCCTTGATTCTTAGGCTCGTCCTGTACCCAAACCATTTCGGTAGCGTTGGGGTATTTGGCCAATTCAGCCTGATAGGACTTGTGTGCAAACGGGTACAGTTGTTCGATACGTAGGATCGCGATGTCATCACGTTCGTCTTCTTTGCGCTTGCCGACCAGATCGTAGTAAACACGGCCTGAACAGACCAGAATTCGGGTCACGTTTTCTGGCTTGATGCTCTCGTCGGCCTCGCCCAAGACAGGCAGGAACTGGCCATTGGCCAGATCGGACAAGGGCGACGTTGCCCCTTTATGGCGCAGCAGGGATTTGGGCGTCATGAGCACAAGCGGCTTACGGAACGGCCGAATCATTTGACGACGCAACACATGGAAGATTTGCGCCCCATTTGTGGGCTGCACCACCTGGATATTGTGATCGGCGCATAACTGCAGGAAGCGCTCAAGGCGGGCTGAAGAGTGTTCTGGACCTTGGCCCTCATAGCCGTGAGGCAGCATCAGGGTCAGTCCGCAATGGCGCCCCCACTTGGCCTCGCCTGATGTAATGAATTGGTCAATAACAACCTGGGCACCCTCGACGAAGTCGCCAAACTGCGCTTCCCAGATTGTCAGGGTATTGGGCTCGGCCGTTGCGTAGCCATATTCGAAACCCACCACAGCCTCTTCTGACAGCACCGAATCAATGACCGTAAACGGCGCCTGACTGGAACTGACATTTTGCAAGGGTATATAGATGCCACCATCCCAGCGTTCACGATTTTGGTCGTGCAAGACCGAATGACGGTGTGTGAATGTACCCCGGCCGGAGTCTTGCCCCGATATACGCACGGCATACCCGTTGGCCACCAATGTCGCAAACGCCAGGTGCTCGGCCATGCCCCAGTCAACATTTTGCTCGTTACGGGCCATTTTGCGCCGTTCGTTAAGCAGGCGTTTGACCAGAGAGTGCACGATAAAGTCTTCGGGGACCGTCGTAATGGCTTCGCCAATACGCGTGAGCTCGGCCATGGCCACGCCCGTATCAGCCTGATCAGTCCATTTGGCAGACAAAAAGGGCGACCAGTCGATGGCATACTTGTTTTTGTAGTCGGTGAGTACCGGCTCGATGGCACGCTGACCATCTTCAAGCAGCTTGCGATAGTCCTTGACCATGCCATCGACTTCCGTCTCTGACAGGACATCCTGGGCAACCAGCCGGTCGGCATAGAGTTTGCGTGTGCCGGGATGTTTGCCAATTTTTTTGTACATGAGCGGCTGGGTGAGCGACGGTGTGTCTTGCTCGTTATGGCCCAGCTTACGGAAACAAACAATATCGACCACGATGTCGTGGCGGAATGTACTGCGGTAATCAAGCGCCAGCTTGATGGCGTAGACGACGGCCTCGGGGTCGTCGCCATTGACGTGCAACACAGGCGCTTCGATCATTTTGACAACGTCTGTACAGTACGACGTTGAGCGTGTGTCGCGCGGATCGGAAGTGGTGAAACCAATTTGGTTGTTGATCACGATATGGAGCGTGCCGCCAGTACCAAACCCCCTGGTCTGTGCCATGTTAAGGGTTTCCATGACCACGCCCTGCCCGGCAAACGCTGCATCACCGTGGACCAGAACAGGCAAGACCTGCTCGCCGGTTGTATCCCCTCGGCGATCCTGGCGCGCCCGCGTACTGCCCTCTACAACAGGATTGACGATTTCAAGGTGCGACGGGTTGAAGGCCAGGGACAAATGTACCGGGCCGCCAGGTGTGGATAGGTCGCTGGAGAAACCGTTGTGGTATTTGACGTCGCCGTCCGTTAAGTCTTCGGGGTGTTCACCCTCGAACTCGGCAAAGAGTTCGGCCGGCATCTTGCCCAGAATGTTGACAAGCACGTTAAGTCTGCCACGGTGTGCCATGCCGACAATAATTTCCTGGGCACCAGCGCTGCCAGCGTGACTGATCAGGGCGTCCATGGCAGCAATGAAACTTTCGCCGCCTTCCAGAGAAAAACGCTTCTGGCCCACATACTTGGTATGCAGATAGCGCTCCAGCCCTTCGGCTTCAGTGAGTTGCTGCAAAATGCGTACACGTTCTTCGGCCGTGTAAGCAGGTGTCGCCAGAGTGGATTCGAGCCGTTCCTGTATCCAACGCTTGGCAACCGGGTCCGACATGTGCATGAACTCGGCACCGATATTGCGGCAATAGGTGTCCTTGAGCGCCCTGAGCAAGTCGCGCAGCGACATGGTGTCGGACTCGGAAAAATACGTATTGGTAGCGGAATAGGACTGATCCAGATCGGCCTCTGTCAGGCCGTAGAATGCCGGATCGAGTTCGGGGATGGCGGGCCGATCAAGACGTTGCAGGGGATCGAGGTTGGCAACGCGTGAGCCCAGAGAGCGATGCGCAGATACAAGCGACTGAACATGGACCTGCTTGCTGGCAACAGCCAGGTCGGCGCCGCCGGCTCGCGGCATGAAGCCATTTACCCGTGCGCGCTCTGCAAAAGACTGGATGATAGGCGCATGCGCCTGATCGCGGGTGGCTTCGCTGCCGTCTACGGCAGGTGTGTGCTGAAGCTGATCGAAATAGCTTCGCCATTCGTCGGGGACGGAGCCCGGGTTATCTAAATAAAGTTCGTAGAGTTCTTCAACGTAGGGGGCGTTATTGCCAAAAAGATAGGAGCTGGATACAAGTTCTTGAATATGCGAGGACATAAATGCGCTTCACCTGAGCGGGTGCTTCACCCGTTTATGATGCAGGAAGACCTTCCGCGACACGGCCAGACCGGATAGCGGATAGCGAGGGAGCAGAAGGCAGCGAACACGGCGCCAATAGCCAATACCCGTGAACCTTCATTATAGCCCTGTGTTCAACGCTGCGGAACCGGTCACCGCATATACCACCACAATGCCCGGCAGGACGCTGAAAACGTTGGCATTAGCAGACAAACCTGTCCGAAACAAGCGACTTTAATCAAAACACGGCACAATAAAAAGGATTTGATTGCAACGACATTGCTGTCCCAAGGAGCACACAGTCATGAATACCAAAGTCGATCAGGCTAAACGGGCACTGGATTACCATGCGCAACCACGCCCAGGAAAAATCTCGGTTTTACCG
>DAHVSI010000273.1 GCA_027324645.1 Castellaniella sp.
CGTCGTTGTTTTTAAGGCCAAAATACCCGGATTGGATGCGCAGGGTCTCGCGCACTGTAAAAAAGGGATCGTAGACCAGCTCTTGCGGCACAACGCCCAGGGAGCGCCTTGACTGGCGGAACTGGCTGGTGACGTCGTGTCCGCAGACCGTGGCCCGGCCTGTCGTGGCGTGGGCCAGGCCCGACACAATGGAAATGAGCGTTGTCTTGCCCGCCCCGTTAGGGCCCAGCAGGCCAAAAAACTCGCCGTGCTCAACCTTAAGGTTAATGTTGGTCAGTGCCTGAAACCCGGGGTCGGCAGCCTGGCCGGCCAATACCTGACGCAGGCGGCGTGGCTGGGGGGCATAGATTTTGGAAATGTTTTCTAGAAAAAGAGCTGACATAAACGGGCTAATGGCCTGGTTCGGGATGGTGAACCAAGCCATACATTATATAGGGGATGCTGGTGTGCGTGCGGGACGCAGCGCTACGGCGACGGCTGGCGGGGCTTATTCGTTACGCTTGTTCAGGGCATCGATCAGGCCATCAATACCGTTTTTGTTGATCTGCTCGGCAAACTGGTTGCGATAGTTTTGGATGAGCCAGATGCCTTCGGCATTGATGTCGTAGATTTTCCAGCCTTCGGGCGTGTTTTCCATGCGGTAATCGACATCGACTGTTTGGCCATTGCCCTGTACCAGCGTGGAACGCACAACCACGTCATCGTCTTCGGGATCGCCTCTGAAGGGTTTGAGGCGCAGATGTGTTTTTTTATCGACACCCTTGAATGCGCTGCTGTACGTGCGGATCAGCGTTCCCATGAACGCCTTGACCAACGCCTGTTGTTGTTCTGGCGATGCCTGGCGCCAGTGGCGACCGGCTGCCAGCCGGGTTGTTTTTTCAAGGTTCACGTAGGGCAGGACGTGTTCGTCCACCATGGCTTTGATAGAGTCCAGGTCGCCCTCGCGGATGGTGTCCTCTTCCTGCTTGACGACTTCGATGGCGTTGTCCCCCACAGCCTGGATAAAGTCAGTTGGATGGGCCTTGGGGTCAATGGAGGCCGCCTGTGCAGGAGCAATGACCAGCGCTGCAGCCAGCAGGGCGATCAAAAGGAACAAATGCCGCAGTCGGGCAGCGTGGTGAAGCAATGAATAGGTAGACATCATTGTATTTTAAGGTTTTTTCAGTCCTCGGAATAGTCCGGGAGATCTTCGTCGGAATAATCTGGCAGATCGTCATCGGAATAGTCGGGCAAGTCGTCGTTGCCACGACGGCGATTGACCTGGGATTGGCGACGTTGCAGATAGGCGTCGCGAACAAAGCTGTAGCGGTCAAGGGCGATGTCGTCAACGGTCCGGTCAGCCTCAAGCAGCCCCGCCCGGGTGTCGACAGCGTATAACGCCACTGCCGTATTGCGCAGCGGGATGTTGTCGATGGCGAAAAGCGGCGTGGTGGGTGACATGCCAATGGCAAAGCCGCCGACCGTTCCTACGCCATCACGAAACGAGCTGGGGCCCAAGCCTGGCAATACCAGATAGGGGCCCGAGTTCAGGCCCCAGACGCCCAGCGTAATGCCCAGATCGTTGGGAATGCGGGTGGCGCCGTTCATGGAGGCGACATCGATACACCCTCCCAGGCCCATCGTGGTGTTGAACAGCACGCGACCGAGCGTATTGAAAAAATCATGGCCCTGGGCCTGCAGAAAGCTGTTGGCAGCCGACCAGACATCGCGTAGATTGCCAAAAATGTTGCCAATACAGGTACGCACGGGTTTGGGGGTCAGGTCTGTGTAGGCCAGCGTGATAGGTTTGAACAGCGCGCGGTCAACATTGTCATTGATGGTGAACACGGTACGGTTGAACCCTTCCAGAGGGTCGTCCGGGTTAGTGCTGTCTTTGGCCCAGGCAGCACCACTACCCAGCATCATGGCTAGTGCCAGGGCTCCTGCCTTCAGGGATAGGGAACGGTGGACGGTGCCGGAATCAGGAGTGGTAGTCATTGTTGGTGATTGTATGGGTGCTTGAGTAGGAGCTGTATTAGTCATTTGCCATGTTGTAGAGGAACTTGCTGAGCAGTTCTTCTAGGACGACAGCGCTTTGGGTGTACATGATCTCGTCGTCATTATCCAGCATGTTTTCTTCTCCGCCGGGGGTCAGGCCAATATATTGGTCGCCCAGTAATCCCGACGTGAGAATGGATGCCGAGCTGTCGGTAGGGAACGCGAAATCGCGCTCAATATCGAACGTGGCGACAGCCTGATAGCGGTCGGTGTCAAACTGGATATCGGATACACGCCCGACTACGACCCCGCTGGATTTGACCGGCGCCCGCAGCTTGAGGCCCCCCATGTTATCGAAGTAAGCATGGACCTGATAAGTGGGTGCCAGGGAAAACGAGCTGAGATTGCCTGCGCGCAACGCCAGGAAGACCAGTGCAATGCCGCCAAGCAGGACAAACAGCCCAACCCAGAAGTCCGTTTTTTCACGCGTCATAACTTGTCCGTTGGTTCAGTGGATAATTAATTGCTGAACATTAATGCTGTGAGTATAAAGTCGAGCCCCAACACAGAAAGCGAACCCATCACAACAGTGCGGGTTGTGGCTCTTGATACGCCCTCGGGTGTTGGTCGTGATGTCCAGCCTGCATATAGGGCAATAAGCGTTACAGCAAAACCAAACACGATGCTTTTGATGACTCCGTTGGCGATGTCGTTCATGACGTCAACGCCATCTTGCATTTGTGCCCAGAAGATGCCCGGGTCAACGCCAATCATGACGACCCCCACAAACCAGCCCCCCAAAATGCCGACCATGGAGAAAATGCTGGCCAATACGGGCATGGCGATGACGCCGCCCCAGAAACGGGGCACCAGCACGCGGCGCAGCGGGTCAACAGCCATGACTTCCATGGCGGCCAACTGCTCGCCGGCTTTCATGAGGCCGATTTCTGCGGTTAGGGAGGTGCCGGCACGCCCCGCAAAAAGCAGGGCGGTCACGACAGGGCCCAGCTCCCGGGTGAGGGTGAGGGCCACCAGCAGGCCCAGCGCCTCTTCGGAGCCATAGCGACTGAGTGTATAGTACCCCTGCAGCCCCAGTACAAACCCGACAAACAGCCCTGATATGGCAATAATAAGCAGGGAATGGTTGCCAATAAAATGGATTTGCTGCGAAACCAGCCCGGGCCGGCGGACCACAATGCCGGATTGCTTAAGCAGATACGCCAGCAAGCGGGTGAATGCCCCCAGTCCACTAATGGTGGTGCGGATTTTTTCCCCTAGAGCGGTCAAGACACGAACGACTGGATTCATGAGCGTCCTTTGTGCTGATCAAGCCACCGTTCGAAAGCCCGTGACATGGGATAGTGGAAGGCAATGGGCCCGTCGGGAGCGCCATCCAGAAACTGCCGGACCAGCGGGTCGCGCGAGGCGGTGAGTTCATTGGGTGCACCGCTGGCAATCATGGTGCCTTCGCCCACCATATACACATGGTCGGCAATGGCAAACGACTCGGCCACATCATGGGTAATTAATACCGAAGCACAGCCCAGGCGGTTGGTGAGCTCGCGGATGAGTCGCGCCGTCACCCCCAGCGATATGGGGTCGAGCCCGGCGAAGGGCTCGTCGTAAAGAATGAGTTCGGGCTCAAGAACAATGGCCCGCGCAAGGGCAACGCGCCGCGCCATGCCGCCAGAAATTTCTGATACCTGCAAGTGTGCGGCAGCGCGCAGGCCAACCGCATCAAGCTTGTCGAGCACGCGTTGCGTAATCTGGCTCTCGGATACGCGGGTGTGTTCGCGCAATGGGAAGGCGACGTTTTCAAAGACGTTGAGGTCGGTAAACAAGGCACCCTGCTGAAACAGGACGCCCATGCGCTGGCGCAGGGCGCGCAGTTGCTCGCCGCGGGCATGGGCCATGTCGTGGCCAAACAGGTGAAGTGTGCCGGCACGTGCGCGAATTTGCCCGGTGGCAGCACGCAGCAGAGTGGTTTTGCCCGATCCGGACCCGCCCATGAGTGCCACGACCTGGCCTGGCCTGACATTGGCCGTAATGCCTTCCAGCACGGTCAGCTCACCATAGCCAAGGGCGACGTCCTTGAAAGCGATGATGGGCTCGTCGGGAGATTCTTGGTGATGAGCGCTCATGGGCAAACGACGGTAACGTCAATGAAACCGGTATTGTATCGTGCTTGGGCTAGTTGGCTGGCTGACCGTTGCCTCGGAAGGTGTTGATCCAGTGTGTGGTGGAGGCGTCGTGACCGGACGGAGCAGGCGCGGCCTGGCCCTGTTGCAGTTGTATGCTGATATTGTCCGCAAGACGTTTGCCGTATTCAACGCCCCATTGGTCAAACGCATTGATGCCCCATAAGACGGACTGTACGAACACCTTATGTTCGTACAGCGCCAGTAAGGCGCCCAGCGTAAATGGGGATAACCGTGGCAGCACAATCAGGCTGGAGGGCCGGCCGCCCGGATGGGTGCGATGCCGGGCCAGCCAGGTTGCCTGTTGTTTGGGGATGCCCTCGTCAAGGCATTCTTTGAGCGCCTGCTCATAAGACTTGCCCTGCAGCAGGGCTTCGCGCTGTGCAAGACAGTTGGCCAACAGGCTTTGATGGTTCTTGTGCCAGCCATGATCGGCATGCTGGCACACAATGAAGTCGACAGGCGCGCCGTCCGAGCTTTGGTGCAGCCACTGAAAGAAGGTGTGCTGTGCGTCAGTGCCGGGCATGCCCCATACGGCGGGCCCGGTAGGTATATTGACGGCCTGGCCATCGTGCAGGACTGACTTGCCCAGGGATTCCATGTCGAGCTGTTGCAAGTAAGGCACCAGTTCGGTCAGGCGAAAATCGTAAGGCGCGATGTTGAGCGAGCCATAGTCCAGGATGCTGCGGTTGATGATGCCGGCCATTGCCATCTGGATGGGCGCGTTGGCATGGGTGGGGGCTGCGGCGAAGTGGGCATCCATGGCTGCGGCGCCACTATGCATGCCGGCTACGACATCAGAGTTGACTGCCAGCGCGGTGGTCAGGCCAATGGCTGACCACAATGAAAAACGTCCGCCTACCCAGTCCCAAAGATGGAAGATGTGCTCAGGGTTGAGCCCCCATTCTTGTGCACGATCGGGGCGTGCGGTAATGGCGACCACATGTTTCCAGGGATCGGGCAGTCCGGCATTTTTCAGCCATTGGACAGCCTGTTGCCCATTTTGCAGGGTTTCGGCCGTGGTGAAGGATTTTGACGCCAGCACCACCAGCGTATCGCGCGGGTCCAGGCCGGCCAGCCCGCCGGCAATGGCGTGTCCATCAATGTTGGACACAAACCGGACCTGCCGCCATAAGCCTGTGTACCCGAATGCCCGTACGGCCAGCCGTACACCCCAGTCGCTGCCACCAATTCCGATGTGTACGATATTGCGCCACCGCCGCTCGGAGTCGGCCAGCCGCACAAAGTTGTTGACCCGGGCGCGCTCGCGGGCAATGTCCTGATTGGTCGGGGCTGGTGCCCTGAGAGCCGTGTGCCACGCAGCGCGATTTTCTGTGCGATTGACCTGGCCGCCTTCTAGCAATTGTTCACGCTGGGCATTGAAATGACGTGCAGCCAGCAGCTGATCGAGTGCATCGTTGAGTGCGGCACTGTGGCGCTGGGCGCTAATATCAAGCGTCAGGCCCGCAGCGTCAATGATATTGAGGCTGTTGGCGTTGGGTGTTTGCTGTTGCGCCAGACGCACGAAGCTTTGCCAGGCAGGCAGCTTGTTGATGGGCGTGGAGCCGGCTGGGGTGTGATCGGGTGGCGCTTTTGATGAGGGCCCGCTGGGGGGCTGCTGGGCAGGCACTGTGCGGAAAAGTGCAGATTACTGGCGGCGGCGCTGGCTGCGCGTGGCGCTTGGGCTGCGGCCGGCAATATGACGGAAAACGATACGGCCTTTGGTGAGGTCGTACGGAGACATCTCTAGCGAGACTTTGTCGCCAGCAAGAATGCGGATGTGGTGCTTACGCATTTTTCCGCCTGTATAGGCAACAATAGGGTGTCCGTTATCAAGCGTGACGCGAAAACGGGAATCGGGCAGTACCTCGGTGACAAGGCCACCCATTTCAATCAATTCTTCTTTGGCCATATAAGTGGTTGCTCCTGTGTAGACATTTAATCTAAATTATGTTAGCACACTGGGCCTCTTATGGCTAGAAGTCTTTGTTAATATTTTGCACTGGCAGGCAACCTGGCAGCAAATGGAGAACCTGGTTGTGAACGTTGTGGTGATTTTTGATGGTATTGCCTATGGCATGCTGCTGTTTTTGCTAAGTGCGGGGCTGTCCGTCACCATGGGCCTGATGAATTTTGTCAATCTGGCGCATGGCATGTTTGCCATGGTGGGTGGCTATACAGCTATTGTCGCCATGCGACAGGGCGGTTTGGGTTTTTTTAGCGCGCTGCCGCTTGCCTTTGTGGTGGCGGCACTGGCTGGCGCGTTGCTTGAACGACTGCTGTTTAGACGCTTGTATCAGGCCCATGCGCTTGACCAGGTGTTGCTGTCAGTAGGGTTGGTGTTTGTGGCGGTAGCGTTAGCCACGTATGGGTTTGGCTCCTCATTGCAAACGATTGAGTTGCCGGCCTTGCTGCAGGGGCGCTTGTCTATCGCCGGCCTGGAGCTAGGGCGTTACAGGCTGTTTTTGATTATTGTGGGGGCCTTGCTAAGTGTGGCCCTGTGGCTGGCCGCAAGCCGTACCCGTTATGGGGCAATGGTTCGCGCAGCCGTTGACCAGCCACATGTGGCCGGGGCGCTTGGCATGAATGTATCCAGGCTGTTCGTGCTGACCTTTTCATTGGGGGCCGGGCTGGCAGGACTTGGGGGCGCACTGGGTCTTGAGCTATTGGGCATGGAGCCCGGCTTTGCCCTCAAGTACATGGTCTATTTTCTTTTGGTGGTGTGTACCGGCGGGGCGGGCACCCTGTCCGGGCCCTTTGTGGCCGCCTTGGTGATCGGTGTGGCCGATATGCTGGGCAAATACTACGTTCCCCAGGTGGGTGGGTTCTTGATTTATCTGTTGATGGTCGTGATGCTGTTGTGGCGGCCACAGGGGTTACTGGCACGCCAAACCGGCATGACGGAGCAAATAACATGAGCCGCCTGGTGTGGGCGTACTGGCTGGGCATGGGGCTGGTCGCCTGGCTGTTCCCTTCTGCCCTGCCGTTGCTTACGCAAATGCTCATCATGGGGCTGTTTGCCGTGTCGCTCGATATAGCCCTGGGCTATGCGGGCATTCTTACGGTTGGGCACGCGGCCTTTTTTGGGGTGGGTGCGTATACCGCTGGCCTGCTATCCGTGCACGGCTGGAGTGAGCCCATATCGGCGCTGTTTGCAGCGGCGGCCGTATGCACCGTGTTTGGCTACCTGCTTGGCTTTCTGGTCGTGCGGGGCGCCGATTTGTCCCGCCTGATGATTACGGTCGCCGTGTGCTTGTTGCTCAGCGAGGCAGCCAGGCGGTTTTCGTCGGTCACCGGAGGCGCTGACGGCCTGCAGGGCATCATGCCGTTGCCCGTGTTGGGGTACTTCGAGTTTGACCTGTTTGGTCGCACGGCATTCGGTTATGCATTTGTCGTGACCTTTATCCTGTTTTTCGCCATGTGGCGTATGGTCCGTTCCCCATTTGGCGTGGCCTTGTCAGGCATTCACCAAAATCCCAGGCGCATGCGTGCGTTGGGAACGCCGGTGCCTGCACGGTTGCGGCTGGCATTTGCCATGTCCGCGGGCATGGCGGGGGTGGCTGGTGCGCTGCTTGCCCAGACGACCCAGTTCGTGGGGGTTGATACGCTTAGCTTTGAACGCTCGGCAGACGTGCTTATTATGCTGGTGCTGGGTGGGACGGGACAGCTGACAGGCGGATTGCTGGGTGCTGTCGTCTACACATTCATGCACGACCAGCTGGCTGCGCTCAGTCCCCAGTACTGGATGATGGGGGTGGGCTTCGTGCTCATTATCGTTGCGCTAAGTGGTGGGGGCGGCCTGCTGGGGCTGTATCGGCGCTGGCTAGGTGCCAGAGGGGTTGCATGATGACACCAGCATTACAGGCAACGGACGTGTCTCTGGCTTTTGGCCGTCTTGCAGTCTTGCAGAGTGTGGACCTGGTCCTGCACCCCGGTGCGCGTCATGCCCTGATTGGCCCAAACGGGGCAGGCAAAACCACATTGGTCAATGCCCTGACGGGAGAGCTGGCCATCCAGGCTGGGCGTATTATTCTGGCAGATACAGACGTGTCAGCGGCCAAGCCGCATGAACGCGCACGGCTGGGGCTGCAGCGCACGTTCCAGGTAAATAGCCTGTTTCCCGACCTGTCTGCGAAGGCGTCGGTGGTGCTGAGCATCAATGAGCGTGAAGGGTTGGGTGGGCACTGGTGGCGCGGTGCGCGACCCCGCACACATATTGTGGACGAGGCTGCCGATTTGTTGGCCAGGCTGGGCCTGGATGCCATGATGCACAGGCCGGTGCGCGAGCTGGCTTATGGTCAGCAACGGCTACTGGAGCTGGCGTTAGCCTTGGCGCGCCGCCCCAGTGTGCTGTTGCTTGATGAGCCTGCAGCCGGCTTGCCCGCAGGACAGCGCGCGGGGTTACTTGAGGTACTTGAGGCCCTGCCCAATAACCTTGCTATTTTGCTTGTCGAACACGATATGCAGCTGGTGTTTGAATTTGCCAGCAGCATGTCGGTGCTGGCGCAGGGTCGTATCTTGGCAGACGGCCCACCGGATCAGGTGCGGGGTAGCGAAGCCGTGCAGCGCGCCTATCTGGGAGCCAGGCCGGACCATCCGGTCAGCTTTGCTTAGGCAGCCGGAACAGCTCGGGATCGGGGCCGGTGCGGCCATCGGGCTGGTCCATGGCCAATAGCTTGGCCATATCGTTATCGTCCAGCTCAAAGTCAAATAACTGCAGGTTTTCTGCCAGTCGTGAAGGAGTGACCGACTTGGGGATGACCATATTGCCTAGTTGAATGTGCCACCGGAGCATAATCTGGGCGACTGAGCGGTCGTGCTTGCTGGCTAGCTCGTGCAGTGTGGGATGCTGCCACAGCAGTCCCTGACCAAGTGGGCTCCACGCTTCGGTCACAATATTGTTTTCGTGATGAAAGTCGCGCAGCGCCTGCTGTTGAAACTGCAGATGCAGTTCCACCTGGTTGACCACCGGTAGCACCCCTGTCTGGTCCAGCAAGGTCTGCAGATGATTAATATTAAAATTGCATACGCCTATAGAGCGGGCCAGGCCTTCATCGCGCAACTGAATCATGGTTTCCCATGCTTGCACATACTGGTTGATCTTGGGAACGGGCCAGTGAATCAGGTAAAGGTCGACATAGTCCAGGTCCAGGCGCTTCAGGCTGGCTTCAAACGCGCGGCGTGTGGCTTCATGGCCGTGGTCGGTATTCCAGACCTTGGTGGTCACGAAAACATCCTCGCGGGGAACGTCAGACTCACGCAGGCCCTGGCCCACGCCACGTTCGTTTTCGTACACGGCAGCCGTATCGACGCTACGATACCCAAGGTCAAGGGCAGTGCTGACCACGCCAGGAAGAATGTCGTTGTCGATTTGCCAGACGCCGAAGCCAAGCTGTGGTGCTGTGTGACCATCGTGGAAGGTAAGCTCAGGAATGTTGATCATGGAAAATCCTCTGGTTGGCACCCGCGCAGGCGACCCGTTAAGGTGTGGTGGGGCGGGTGTGATGGTTGCCCAGATAAGGGGACAACAATATTCTTGGACACAAATATTAAGTGTACACAGGTCATTGCTATGGCTCTAACTCAGTTTTTGCCGGATCATGCCGGTTCGTTGCTGGCTGCGTTCCTGTTGGGCGGCATTGCGGTGGGCATCGTATTCAGCCTGCGGCTGCAGGCCGTTCGCAGGCGTGCTGCGGCTTTGGATCACGAGCTTGCTCATGCGCAGGCCGCCCGCGAGCATACTCAGCTGCGGCTCGATGAGCTCCGGCAGGATCGTGAGGATTTTCAGCAGGTACGCACCGCCCTGAACAATGAGTTCAGGCAGATGGCGGGACAGGTCCTGGACGACAAGGGCAAGCATTTTGCTGCGACCAGCCAGACATCGCTGGAGGCAACATTACGCCCGTTCCGCGAACAGATCGAGGCGTTTCAGAAGCGCGTCAACGACATCCACGCCGAAGCACTGCGGGAAAATGTGGCGCTGGGTACCGAGATCCGACGGGTATCCGCGATGGGGCTCCAGATAGGGGAACAGGCCGATAGTCTTGCCACGGCGCTTCGGGGCGAGAACAAGACGCTGGGCAACTGGGGCGAGGTGCTGCTTGAGCGGTGTTTGCAGTCCGCCGGCCTGGTACGTGGCGAGCATTATGACAGCCAGCCTGTATTTCATGACGGCCAGGGGCAGCGCCAGCAGCCTGATTTTGTTATTTACCTGCCGGATGACAGGCGTATCGTGCTTGACAGTAAGGTATCCCTGGTCGATTATGACCGGTCTGTTTCCGCCGAACACGAGAATGATGCCGTGGCTGCGCTGGATGCCCATGTGCGGTCAGTGCGTCAGCACATTGATGACCTGGACCGCAAGAATTATGCTGCCCTGGCGGGTAGCCGGGGTCCTGGCTTTGTCCTCATGTATATGCCAGTTGAGGCAGCCGCCATTGCGGCAGTCAGGCATCGGCCCGATATGATTGATTACGCCTGGCGCAAGCAGGTCATGCTGGTGTCGCACAGTACGTTGCTGCCGGTGCTCAAGATTGTGGCGGACAGTTGGGTAACCTCTCGTACTCATGAACAGGCGCAAGAACTGGCCAGACATGCAGGGGATGTATGGACGCAGTTGCTCAGGGTGGCCGAACGCCTCAAGCGTCTGGGTGTCACCTTGGGTACGGCCAGTCGGCATTACAACGACACAGTTACAGCAATGGCCGGGCAGCAGGGACTGGCCGGCAAGGCATCGCGATTTGCCGCGATGGCGGCGCAGGGAAATCAGGCACCGCTCGAGCTGGATGAGCTGACCGCCGATTTTCAGGCTGAAAGGCTGGATGCATCTCAGTTCAGGGAAAACCCTGAATACGGCCCAAGTTATCCTGCTACAAGTTCGAAGTAACATGTTTCGCTGACACACACAACAAGGACAATCAAGGGGAAACCGTGATGCAAGAGTATTCAAGAGCGTGGTCCGTCAAGGCGTTAGCCGGCGGTGCGGCGGCCGCGTGCGTCATGATGGCGGCTCCATTACAGGCGTCGGCTCAGGACA
The DNA here is from genome assembly GCA_027324645.1 of Castellaniella sp. Taxonomy (GTDB): domain Bacteria; phylum Pseudomonadota; class Gammaproteobacteria; order Burkholderiales; family Burkholderiaceae_B; genus JAJYRX01. The sequence continues at coordinate 11,212 of DAHVSI010000273.1, forward strand.
ACTTCATTACCATTGGTACGGGCGGTGTCACCGGTGTGTACTACGCGGCGGGGGGTGCCATTTGTCGCCTGGTCAATAAAGACCGCTCCGAGCACGGCATGCGTTGTTCTGTTGAATCGACAGGAGGGTCTGTATTCAATATCAACACCATTAAGGCAGGCGAGATCGATATGGGCGTTGTGCAGTCAGATGTGGGCTATAACGCGTATAACGGCAAAAGCCAGTTCCATGATTCGGGCGCGTTCAGGCAACTGCGATCGGTTTTCTCAATTCATCCAGAGCCCTTTACGGTCGCTACCCGCAAAGAGGCCAATATCAAGTCGTTTGATGACCTAAAAGGCAAACGGTTCAATGTGGGTAACGCGGGGTCTGGTACGCGTGCGTCAATGGAACAGTTGCTGGAAGCCCGGGGCGATACGCTCGATTTTTTCTCGCTCGCATCCGAATTGCGTCCTGATGAGCACGGTGCGGCCCTGTGTGACGGAAAAATTGATGGGTTTTTCTATGGGGTCGGACACCCGTCTGCCAATATTGATGATCCTACCGTCACCTGTGGCGCCAAGCTGGTGCCGCTTCAGGGCGACGCGGTTGACAGCCTGGTAGACAAATATCCGTACTATGCCAAGGCCGAGATCCCGGGCGGCCTTTATAACAACAACGAAGAAGACGTATCCACCTATGGTGTACTGGCCACGTTGGTGTCGTCGGAAGGGGTGCCGGAAGAGACTGTCTATCAGGTGGTCAAGGCGGTATTCGATAATTTTGATGATTTCAGAAAACTGCACCCGGCTTTGCAGCATCTAGAAAAAAAAGATATGGTCGCAGACGGTCTGTCAGCGCCTCTGCACCCAGGGGCGGAAAAATACTTCGAGGAACATGACCTGATGTGATGGAACGGTCTAGCAGTGCACCGCTGCCCATGCGTGACGGGGTGGCACCCAGCCGGGTATTTCTTCCTCCCGGTCCTTGGCGTACCGTACTTGAGTATCTTGAAAGCCGGTACCATCATTTGCCCGAAGGGCTGCTCAGGCGCAGGTTGGCGCGTGGCGACATTGTGGACGCCGCCGGCCGGGCCCAGGGCGTGGAAGAGCCTTACGTAGCCAATCAGTGGCTGTGGTACTACCGCGAAGTTGAAAACGAGCCGATTGTGCCGTTTGACTTGCCGGTGCTGTATGCCGACGACCATATCGTGGTCGTTGACAAGCCGCATTTTTTGGCCAGCACGCCTGCCGGCCGGCACGTGCGTGAGACCGTTCTGACGCGCCTTAGACGCGACTTGTCCCTACCGGCGCTTAGCCCCATACACCGCCTGGATCGCGAAACGGCCGGCATCATGGTGCTATGTGCCGAGCCGGCGCATCGGGGTGCTTACCAGACCCTGTTCCAGCGCCGCGAGGTGGTCAAGGTCTATGAGGCTGTCGCGCCCTGGCGTGGCGATCTGGACTTTCCCCATAGACACCGCAGTCGCATGGTGGATGGCTATGAGTTTCTGATGACTGAAGTGGCGGGCGAACCCAACAGCGAGACCACTGTTGAATGTATTCGTGTACTTGAACAGGGGCTGGCCTTGTATCGGCTGCACCCCACCACCGGTCGCAAACATCAGCTCAGGGTGCACCTGAGCGGCCTGGGTATGCCCATTGTTCACGACGAGCTGTATCCCGACTTGCAGCCCCAGCGTGCGGCCGATGATTTTGAGCGGCCCTTGCAGCTGCTGGCGCGCAGTCTGTCTTTTACGGATCCGCTGTCTGGACGCCGGCACCAGTTTCACAGCCAGCGCCGGCTCGCGCTGGCTAGCGTGTAAAGGCCTCAGCCTCTTGCCTAGCCTTGCGCCTGGCCATGCCGTTCACGCAAGCGGTCGGACATTTGATATTTCCAGTACGTTAGCTGAACAGCGGCACGACCAAGCGGACCGCCATTCCAGTCCAGGCCAAATGGCGCAAAACGCAGATAGCGATCAGATTCGCCACAGATGCCCTCAACCACCGTACGGGCGCCTATGGCCGTTGTATTGACACCATGACCGCCAAAGGCGGTGCAGTACCACAGATTTTTGTTGATTTTGCCTATTTGGGGCATCATGTGCCGGGCGTATGACATCAGCCCGGACCATGCGATGGCAATGGGTATGTCCCCAAGCTGTGGGAAGCAGCGGTGCAGCTCTTTTTTGAGTATGTGTACGATGTGCCGCGGATTGGAAGTACGGGTCGTGATATGTCCACCCCATTGCAGACGGCTGCCATCAACAATGCGGTAGTAATTGCTGGCACGACGGGTGTCGCCAATGGCTGCCTGCGTGCGTATGGCTGCATGAAGGCGGTCGCCAAGTGGCTCGGACAGCATGATGTAAGTGGCAATGGGCAAAAACGCCCGCTGCAGTTGCCCGACCAGGTCATCGGTATAACCACCCGTACACACAATAACGGTATCGGCTGTGAGGCGTCCTGTAGCTGTGGTCAGGCAGTGCTGGCCGTTTGCCCGCTTGAGCGTACTGACGGCAGACTGCTCATGTATCTTGACGCCCAGACGGTGGCACTCGCGCGCCAGTGCCTGGCAATAATTAAGGGGATGAAAATGAAACCCGTCGTCCGCATACAGGCCCTGGTGGTATCGCGGGCTATCAAGCAGTGACCGCAAAGCCGTTTGGCCCAGGTATTGCAGTTTGCGCCCGTACCGGCGCTCTTGGTCGTCACGCTGGCGCCTGAATCCGTCGGCCTGGTCATGGACCGATACCTTGAGATTGCCGGGCACCAGGCACGCCGCATCGCCGGCCAGCGTGGTGGCGTAATCCCGCACCATGGTCACGCCTTCCATGGACATCCTGAACAGCGCATCAAAATGATCGCGGCCTGTCTTGGCCAGTATGGCTGACGGATTGGCAGACCATGCCGGGCTGACCGAACCGCCATTGCGCCCCGACGCACCCCAGCCAACACGCGCCTGTTCAAGCAGTGTGACCTGACGCCCCCGCTGTGCCAGTTCAAGCGCGCATGTCAGACCGGCCAGTCCTCCACCAACGATGGCAACATCAGTATGTTCGTGCCCCTGCAACGCTGGATAAGTCCAATCATGTTGCAGGGTGCGGCGGTAATAGCTGTCAATGTAATCAATAGGGGTCATGGCGTGGCATGCCGTAGGCACCGCCTAGTTTAGTGTGCGGATTTTGATGCCGCCAAGGCGTTTTTCAAGCCAGCGTGCCAGGCGCAGCACGGGGTAGCAGTAAACAAAGTAGATCAGTGCAATCAGGCCGTAGATAAACAGCAGGTGGTTGGGGAACGTGATGATGAGCTGTTCGCCCTGGCGGGTAAGTTCGGAAATGCCCACAACCGACACGATGGCAGTGCTTTTGATCAGGATAACGTACACGCCGCTCATGGGCTGCACGATCAGGCGCAACGCCTGTGGCAGAATGATCAGCCGCATGGTTTGATAGCGGTTGAGCGCCATGGCGGCTGCCGCTTCCCATTGTTCTTTGGCTACGGAACGGATGGCGCCGGTAACGATTTCGGCCACATAGCTTGACGTATAGCAGGTCAGTGTAATGAAAGCGGCGGTATGCGAATCCCAGCTCAGCCACGACACGTCGGTGTTGGGCAGAACAAAATAGAACAGGTACAGCTGCACTAAAAAGGGGGTGCCACGCAGGAAGTGAATATACAGGCCCAGCAGCCAGTTAATGACGGGCACACGGTACGAACGGATCAGACCAATGGCAAACCCAA
>DAHVSI010000003.1 GCA_027324645.1 Castellaniella sp.
ACGAATGAACTGCTCTACCATCTGAGCTAAAGCGGCACGTTGACACAGTAAAAACTGTCAAGCCGGAAATTATACCATCCATCAACTTTCGCGCCGTACGCCGACCGCCGATGGCAGAAGATCCCAGCACGACACAAACAGCGCAGCAATGAGCGGACCAATCACGAACCCGTTCAGGCCAAAAACCGACAGGCCACCCAGCGTGGAAATAAGCACAACGTAATCCGGCAACTTGGTGTCCTTACCAACCAGAATTGGCCGGAGTACGTTGTCGGACAACCCAATCACCAATACGCCGAACACAGTCAACACCGCTGCCTGCCATAATGCCCCGGTGGCAAAAAAGTAGATGGCTACTGGCCCCCATATCAATGAAGCGCCCACAGCTGGCAGCAACGACAGAATCCCCATAATGACGGCCCAAAGCAGCGCGCCCTGAATATCCAGAAGAGCAAAAATCACGCCACCCAGGGCACCCTGTATGGCCGCCACGGCGATATTGCCTTTGACTGTGGCGCGGACAACGGTCGTGAACTTGTTGGTAAGAAACTGCTGATGCTCGCTGCTAAGCGGTATGACTTGCCGGCTGCGCATCGCCAGGCGGGCACCATCGCGCAACAGGAAAAACAGCAAATACAGCATGACAGCCATGCCGACCAAAAAGCCGAAGGTATTTTGACCAACACTAACAGCCCGCTTGGCGATGAACTGACTACCTTGAAGTGCACCGGCCGACAGCTTTTCGCGGATACTGGACACATCCCCCAGACCCAGACGCGTCAGGCCCTCATGGACAAATGCGGGCATAGCGTCCATGACTTGAGCGAAATTTTTGCCGATGCGCCAGTCACCGGAGTCAATGCGACGGTAAATGTCGATCCCTTCTTGCGCCAGCGATACGGCGATCAGCGCCACGGGAATGATCACCATCAAAATAATGAGCAAAAGCGTGACCAGGGCGGCCAGATTGCGTTTGCCCCGCAGCCGCTCAAGCATATAGCGGTTTACAGGCGCAAAAATAATGGCAAGCGTGGCGCCCCAGAAAATGGCACCGTAAAACGGCATCATGATCCAGAAAAACGCCAGGGAAACGACGATCAGTAATAACAGGAAAGATCGCAGGTACAGACGGGATGCGTTCATGGATGCCCTGGTAAGTGTGTGATAGGACGCTTATTTGTGTTTTAACGCCGTGCGCAACGCTTGGGCCAGCACAATAGCATGGTTGTGAGTGGTGTCTTTGGCGCCGTACAGCAGAACAATGGAATGGTCACCAGCTTGCTTGACCAGATCGGCCAACCGGTCTTGTTGCTCCCGGGTTTGGAGTTCGTCCCTGTAGCGTTTTGAAAACGTTTCCCAGCGACTTGCCTTGTGGCCAAACCACTGGCGCAATTCTTGGCTGGGCGCAAGGTCTTTGCACCACTGATCAAATACAAAATCTTTTTTGGCGACCCCTCGCGGCCAAAGGCGGTCGATAAACACGCGATAGGCTGTATCACCCTTTTCTGGTGTCAGGGCATCGTACAAACGGACAATAGTGACAGTACGGGACATGGCGGTAATGATGGGCCGGTCCAGCGCCAGTTTCCGCCGGACCAGGCACCCACCAAAATTAGTCCATGGTAAAGCCGACCTTGATGGTGACCTGCCAGTATTCCACGCTACCGTCCATAATATGGCCACGCGTATCAACGACCTTGAACCAGCGCATATTGCGCACGGTTTCGCTGGCCTTTTCAATCGCGTTGTTAATTGCGTCTTCCATACCTTGCTTTGACGAGCCGGTCAGCTCGATTTGCTTGTAAACATTCTCGGACATCGTGCTTCCTCCGTGTTAGACGCCCAGATAGCGGGCCCATAGGGAACGATCCATCTGCAAAGCGGCCGAACTGCCATGCCAAGCCACCTTGCCCCGTTCAATGATTACATGGTGATCGGCCAGAGTCAAAAGCCTTTCGATGTATTTGTCGATGACCAGGATAGTTTGGCCTAACTGGCGAAGCTCGTCCAGGCATTGCCATATTTCTTCGCGTACCCGGGGGGCCAGTCCTTCGGTCGCCTCGTCCAAAATAAGTAGACGGGGATTCGTCACCAGCGCCCGGCCAATGGCCAGCATTTGTTGCTCGCCTCCGGACAGCTGATGCCCCAGGTTGGACGCCCGCTCGGCCAGGCGGGGAAACAGCTGCAGGACACGATCGGCTGTCCAGATGGTTGTTGCTTGCGGGTTGCGACGGGACTGGAACGCCGTGAGATGCTCAAGCACAGTCAAGTTAGGAAAACATTGTCTGCCTTCCGGTACCACGCCTATGCCTGCGCGGGCGATGCGATCGGCTGACCAGCCGCTGATGCTACGGTCCATAAACCGCACGTCACCACCATACGGCAGCAGGCCCAGAATGGCGCGCACTAGTGTGGTCTTGCCCATGCCATTGCGGCCCAGCAGCGTCACGATTTCACCTGCCGAAATACGCAAGTCAATGCCAAACAGCACCTGTCCGGCAC
>DAHVSI010000004.1 GCA_027324645.1 Castellaniella sp.
TGAGCCCGCCATTCAGGTCAGTGTGGACCAGGTTAGCGGCCACGCAAACGGATTCCAGCCGCGTGTCCTGCGCCAGCAACTCGCCCGTGGACAAATCCATGTCGACGTACAGCGATAGGGCCGGACGCCACTGGTCGGCCAGTAAGGAAAATGAAGCGATCACCTCGTCCGGCAGCATGGGGATTTTTTCGCCCGGCATATATACCGTCGCCATGCGTCGCCGTGCGATCTTGTCCAGCTCGCTATCGCGCTGGATGGCAAGCGCCGGCACAGCAATGTGTATGCCGATACGAACCTGCTCCCCGTCCAGGGGGGTGACGGACAGTGCATCGTCGATTTCTGTAGTGTTGCCATCGTCCAGCGAATAGGCCGTCACCTGTGCCTGCGGCAAGTCATGCTGGGCAGAAACCGCCTGCACATCACCAAAGCCGGTCCCGCGGGGAAAGTGTGTGGCAAGAAAGCGGTGTTGGTGCAGCGCCAATGCGTGCGGCCACACGCCCAGCTGGATCAGCAACGCTTCGGGCGTGGACTCCAACTGTGCAACGGCTGCTTCAAACGCTTTCCAGGCCAGCGTGTTTTTGTCCGGACGGGTCAGAAACGTGGTGGCTGCCTCGGCCATCTCGGCAGGAAGCTCGCCCGCCACCATGCTGTCGGTCCAGGCCTGCTGCTGGCGTGCCTGTTCTTCTTTTTTTTCTATGGCTGCCAGTGCCGCCCGCAAAATGTCGGGCGGGGCAGGCCGGTAGCGCCCTTTGCCGCGCCGGTGAAAATACGCCGGTGCGGCGTGCAGTGCCATAGTCAGCGCTGCCTTTTGCACGGGGGTGGGGGGTTCACCAAAGTACTCATGCGCAAAATCCGCGACTGTAATGTCGTCCTGGGGCGCACACTCCCACAAAAAATCAATATCAAACTCAGTTTGCTGTGCCTGGGCCTGCTCCAGAAGCTCCTCGGGTTTGGGTGTATCAAACTCGAACAGGACATGGGCAGCCTTGATCTTGCGGCGCCTGCCGGTAGCAGCCTCGACTTGCAAGGTTGTCTCGGCCCGGGACAGGATTCTCTCGGCGCGGAACTGGCCGCCGTCTTCATAAAATGCGTGCATAAATTCAGGAATTGGTTTGGTCTGGGCCCAGTGCAAAATCAAGGACCTGGGGCAGCCAGCGTTCAAAATCAGACAGGCTGTGGTCTCCGCCTTCCAGGATGTGTCCATGGCTGCCCTGGTACCAGGCAGCCATGTCACGCCAGTCCAGGACCTCGTCGCCCTTGCAGGCCAACAGAAAATAGCGCTCCGGATGGGTAGGGCGGCTGGTAGCCAGCTCGCCAATTTCGTCCAGATACTCCGGCAGGAATTCAAACGAATCCCCGGAATGATACAGCGTCTGCGTGCCAACGTAGGAAGCCAGCGAGCGCAAAGGGTACACGGCGGGGTTAAGCACCACAGCGCGACAGTGCCAGCGCTCGGCCACATAGTTGGCGTAATAGCCGCCCAGCGATGAGCCGATAACCGTCTGGTCCGTGGCCGGGTCCATGCCCCGCTCGGTGCGAGCCTGTTCAATAAGCCGGTTGCACAGGGCAGCGGCGCGCGCCGGGCTGGGAGGCAGCTGGGGGCACACCCATGCGTCAAGCAAATCCCGTTTGCGCAACGCCTGCTCCATGAGCCGGGCCTTGAATGATTGCGGTGAAGAACGGAACCCGTGTAAATATAAAATCATGATGTCTCCCCAAAGCGCTGGCGCAGCGCATCAAGCAGCTTGCCATGGACGCCGCCAAAGCTGCCGTTGCTCATGATGACAATGGTATCGCCCTGGCGCGCCTGGTCACGTAACGCTGCGACCATGTCGTCCAGCTGCGTCCAGGCGTGCGCCCGCTCGCCCATGTCCGATAGCACCTCGTGCGGCTGCCAGCCCAGCGCATGCTTGCCCTGGGTTTCACCATAACAGTGCACGATGTCAGCAGCCTGCAAGGCCTTGGGCAGGCGTGCTGCCATGGTACCCAGCTTCATGGTGTTTGACCGTGGCTCCAGGACGGCAACCAGGCGGCCGCTGCCAATCTGGCGCCGCAACCCTTCCAGGGTGAGTGCAATGGCGGTGGGATGATGGGCAAAGTCATCATAGACACGGATGTCATGCACAGTGCCGCGCAACTCCAACCGCCGCCGTACCCCTTCAAAGGTCGAAAGCGCGTCAATGGCTGCCTCGGGGGCCACGCCCACACGTTCGGCTGCGGCAATGGCGGCCAAGGCATTCAGGCGATTATGCTCGCCCGTGATGGTCCATTGCACGGTGCCAACTGGCTTGCCCTGGTGCAAGACAGGCACATGGCAGGGGTGGTCTGTGCTGCCCGCCTGCCAATGGCCCTCGGGGCCAATGCCGGTTTGTGGGGTCCAGATACCGCGGGCCATGACCCGGTCCAGGGCCTCGTCCGGCATCAGCCGGATCACATCGCCACTGGCCGGCACGGTGCGGATCAGGTGATGGAACTGGGTTTCTATGGACGCCAGATCGGGAAAAATGTCAGCGTGGTCAAACTCCAGATTATTCAAAATAGCGGTGCGGGTACGGTAATGCACAAATTTGGAGCGCTTGTCAAAAAATGCCGTGTCGTATTCATCTGCCTCAATCACGAACAGCGGCTGGCAGTGGTCGTACCGCGCTGATACGCCCAGCCCCGGTGCCACGCCGCCAATCAGAAAATTAGGCTGATGCCCAGTTTGCTGCAAAACCCAGGCCAGCATGGCGCTGGTCGTGGTTTTGCCATGGGTGCCCGCCACCGACAGCACATGTTGCGACGCCAGCACCTGTTCGCCCAGCCACTGCGGCCCCGAAATATATGGCAGGCCCTGATCCAGAATGGCTTCCATCAGTGGGTTGCCGCGAGAGACAACATTGCCGACAATAAACAAGTCGGGCTGCAGGGCAGTCTGGTCGGCATCAAAGCCTTCAATCAGGTCAATGCCCTGTTCAGCAAGTTGTGTGCTCATGGGCGGGTAGACACCCGCATCGCAGCCTGTAACGGTATGGCCCGCGGCGCGTGCAATCAGGGCCAGACCACCCATAAACGTGCCGCAAATCCCCAGTATATGTACGTGCATGGTTTCCTCCATCGCGCATTGTAAACGTGGCTGCGCTGATCCAGCCTGGAGTTTTTGTCTGAATGAATCGCCGTCAACTTATTCGCGCCGGACTGCTTGCCAGTACCGGCATTGCTTCCCTTGGCTGGCTCACGCCGGCGCGTGCAGCCCCCAACGCCTTGTACGACCTAGAGTTTCCCACTCCCCAAGACCAGTCCCGCAGCCTGAAAAGCTTTCTGGGCAAACCGCTGGTTGTTAATTTCTGGGCCACTTGGTGCCCGCCATGTGTGAAAGAAATGCCCGACTTGGACGACCTGGCCAAAGAACACACGGGCGTCAACATTGTTGGGCTGGCTGTAGACACCGCCCGCAACGTGATCGAGTTTGAAGACAAGGTCCAGGTGTCGTATCCATTGTTGGTCGCCGGGCATGGCGGCATCCAACTCATGAAGGAGTTGGGCAACCCGCAGGCGGGGCTGCCGTTCACCATTGTGTTCGATGCCGACGGCACCACTTACAAGACATTTCTGGGGCAAATTGACCCAAGCGAACTTGGCAGCATTTTGGCCGACGTTGCAGCGGATTAAATAGACAAATAGCCCGATTTAGCGTAAAACGTGGGTCTGTCTCGAACAAACCCCCGTCATGGCGCAACACATCCTCGTTCTGCACGGTCCCAACCTGAACCTGCTGGGCACACGCGAGCCCGATCTATACGGGCGCGTAACCCTCGCACAAATTAACCAGCGGCTGCAGTCGCTGGCTTCAGGGCAGGGCGCGCACTGCACCGCATTTCAAACCAATCACGAAGGCCAACTGGTCGATCGTATCCATGCGGCTGCTCACGACGGTACGGATTTCATCATCATCAATGCTGCCGCCTTCACGCATACCAGCGTTGCCGTGCGCGATGCCCTGGCCGGCGTAGCCATACCGTTCATCGAAGTGCATCTGTCCAACGTGTATCAGCGCGAGGCCTTCCGGCATCATTCCTATTTGTCTGATCTGGCTGTTGGTGTCATTGCGGGTTTGGGTGCCGGCGGGTACGAGGCAGCTTTGCGTCATGCCATGGCCTCAACGGACGCATGACAACTCAGGCTAAAATTCGGGGCATGGCATTTGTGTCACGTTCAATTTATTGCATGTGCCGGCATATCGTTGCCGGCCATCATCACGGGATGTAGGTATGGACCTCAGAAAATTAAAAAAGCTGATTGACCTGGTGTCGGATTCGGACGTTTCCGAACTCGAAATCACCGAAGGCGAAGACAAAGTTCGCATCGCCAAGGCGACCGGACCAGCCCAGACGGTGGCGTATATTCCCGAGGTAGCGGCTGCTGGTGCGGCTGCAGCGGCACCAGCGCCCGCCCCGGCAGTCGCTGCCCCGGCGCCGGCCGAACCCCAGGGTCACACCACCAACGCACCCATGGTTGGCACCTTTTACCGGGCGCCCAATCCTGGCGCCACGCCGTTTGTCGATGTCGGCCAATCGGTTCGCGAAGGCGACCCCCTGTGCATTATCGAAGCCATGAAACTGCTTAACGAGATCGAGGCTGACAAGTCCGGTGTTGTTCGCGAGATTCTGGTTGAAAATGGTGAGCCCGTCGAATACGGCCAGCCCTTGTTTGTGATCGAATAAATCATGTTCGAAAAAGTTCTGATTGCCAATCGTGGCGAAATAGCGCTGCGTATTCAGCGGGCCTGTCGTGAAATGGGCATCAAAACGGTCGTCGTCCACTCTGAGGCCGACCGCGAAGCCAAATACGTCAGGCTTGCCGACGAGTCCGTGTGTATCGGGCCCGCCGCGCCACGCGACAGCTACCTCAACATGCCGGCCATTATCTCGGCTGCCGAGGTGACCGACGCTGAAGCCATTCATCCCGGCTATGGTTTCTTGTCCGAAGATGCGGATTTTGCCGAGCGGGTTGAAAAAAGCGGCTTTGTGTTTATTGGCCCTACGCCCGAATCCATTCGGCTCATGGGCGACAAGGTCACAGCCAAACAGGCCATGATCGAAGCCGGCGTGCCGGTTGTGCCGGGCTCCGAAGGTGCCCTGCCCGACGACGAGGAAGAGCTCATTGCCATTGCGCGCAAAGTGGGTTATCCGGTCATCGTCAAAGCTGCGGGTGGCGGGGGCGGACGCGGCATGCGCGTCGTCTACGAAGAGGCTTCCTTGTTAAGCGCCGTAACCATGACCCGCTCAGAAGCGGGTGTGGCGTTTAACAATCCGGACGTCTATCTGGAAAAATACCTTGAAAACCCGCGCCACATTGAAATCCAGGTACTGGCTGATGGCGGGCGCCACGCCGTCTGGCTGGGCGAACGCGACTGCTCCATGCAGCGTCGTCATCAAAAAATCATCGAAGAAGCGCCCGCGCCCGGCATTGAGCGGCGCCTGATTCAGCGCATCGGCGAACGCTGCGTCGAAGCCTGCCGCAAAATTGGTTACCGGGGCGCCGGGACGTTCGAGTTCCTGTACGAAGAAGGCGAGTTTTATTTTATTGAGATGAACACGCGCCTGCAGGTTGAGCACACCATTACCGAAATGATTACCGGTATTGACCTGGTGCGCCAGCAACTGCTTATTGCAGCCGGCGAACCCTTTACACTGCGCCAGCGCGACATCCAGTTCATGGGGCACGCCATCGAGTGCCGCATCAACGCCGAAGACCCTTTCAAATTCACACCCAGCCCCGGCGCCATCACCAACTGGCATACACCGGGTGGGCCGGGCGTGCGCATGGACTCGCACGTTTTCAGTGGCTATACCGTGCCACCTAACTACGACTCCATGATTGGCAAGCTGATCACCTACGGCATCACGCGTGAGCAGGCTATTGCCCGTATGTCCATTGCCCTGTCCGAGATGGTGGTTGAAGGCGTACAGACCAACATTCCGCTGCATGCCCAGCTTATGGAAGACCCCAACTTCGTGCAGGGTGGTACAAGCATTCATTACCTGGAACAGATGCTGGCCGAACAAGGCTGACCTATGCGTGAACTGATACTGACCTGCCCCGAACCGGACGCCGAACCCTTATCCGATGCGCTGCTGGCCGCCGGGGCGCTGTCAGTATCGGTCGAAGACGCCGACAGCGACACAAATAACGAAGTGCCCCTATACGGGGAACCGGGCATGGAACCCCAGGCCGCCGCGTGGCGTAACAACCATGTGGTGGCCTTGCTGTCAGGCAATGAAGACCCTGTAGAGCTTCTGGAAACCGTTCGCGATATGGGTGGGGGCAACTACCTGGCCAGCCACTGGTATCTGCGCGAAGTGCCGGACCAGGACTGGGTGGGCCTGACGCAGGGCCAGTTTGGCCCCATGCAGATTGGCGAACGCATCTGGATTGT
>DAHVSI010000006.1 GCA_027324645.1 Castellaniella sp.
TTTCAATCTGCCCTACAGCGGAGACTATAAAGCGTTGTTTATTTATGTTCTGCTGTTTGTCGTCGTTGCCTTTATGTTGCGCTTTCTGACCAGACTGCGGTATATGCCAATAGGCCGGTCCTGGGAGGCACTGCGCGAGGACGAGGTGGCATGTCGATCGCTGGGCATCAATCATGTCAACGTCAAACTATCGGCCTTTATGCTGGGCGCCGTGACGGGCGGCGTGGCAGGTGTGTTTTTTGCGGCCTACCAGGGCTTCATCAATCCCATGTCGTTCAACTTTTTTGAATCCGTCCTCATCCTGTCTATTGTTGTGCTGGGCGGTATGGGGTCCATACTAGGGGTCATCGTTGCTGCACTGGCGCTTACCTTGCTGCCAGAGCTGCTGCGCGATTTCGAGGCCTACCGGGTCTTGTTATTTGGCGTGCTCATGATCACCATGATGATCTGGCGCCCCTATGGCCTGATCCGCCCACGCCGCCCTGTCTTCACCTCGAGGCCGGAATCATGAGCGCATTCACTTCTGCACCCGGCTTGTCCCAGCCTCCTATTCTGCAGGTCAAACACCTAACAAGGCGGTTTGGCGGCATTGTGGCCAACAATGACATCAGTTTTGACGTCGCCAAGGGTTCCATCACGGCACTGATCGGCCCCAATGGTGCCGGCAAAACCACTGTGTTCAACTGTATTACCGGCTTTTATGGGGTGACGTCGGGCGAGATCCACATTCATACCCACAACACCACACAGGAAGTTGGTGCTTTGCTAAACAGACCTTTTACAGGCGGGTCTTATCTTGTCGCCCGCGCAGGCGTTGCACGCACCTTCCAGAATATTCGTCTGTTCAAGGACATGACCGTACTCGAAAACCTGCTTGTGGCCCAGCATCAGCGCACCGACAACAATTTGTGGCGCGGCATGCTGATCAGCGACCGGTTCATGGAACACGAATACCGTGTTCTGGAGCACGCACATGAATGGCTGGAAATCATGGATTTGCAAGGCTACGCCAATCGCCTGGCTGGTGAGCTGTCCTACGGCCGTCAGCGCCGCCTGGAAATTGCCCGCTCAATGTGCACGTCGCCCTCATTGATTTGTCTTGATGAGCCCGCAGCCGGCCTTAATCCCCGCGAAACCGAACAGCTGGCCGAACTCATTGAACAATTGCGCGATGAGCATCAAGTAACCGTGTTGCTGATCGAACACGACATGGGGCTGGTCATGGATATTTCCGATCACATTATCGTGCTGGACTACGGGCGCGTCATCGCCTCGGGCGATCCCGAAGCCATACGCAATTCACCAGAAGTGATTGCGGCGTATCTGGGTACCGAAGCCGAGGACGTCGTATGAGCCAGCCCTTGCTAGAACTGCGTAACGTCAATACCCATTACGGCGCCATCCAAGCATTGCACGATGTGAACCTGAGTATCGATCAGGGTGAGATCGTGACCCTGATCGGCGCCAATGGAGCCGGTAAAAGCACTCTTCTGATGACCATTTTTGGTGACCCGCGAGCCACCTCAGGGCAAATCCTCTACAACGGTGCCGACCTGACCCGGTCCGCGCCGTACGACATTGCCAGCCATGGCATTGCTCAGGTCCCCGAAGGGCGCCGTATTTTCCCCAACATGACAGTCGAAGAAAACATGGTCATTGGGAGTCTGCCCATTGGACCTGACCACGTAGACGAAGACCGTGATTATCTGTTCACTCTTTTTCCCCGGCTTAAAGAGCGGCGCAACCAGCGTGCCGGCACCCTCTCTGGTGGCGAACAGCAAATGCTGGCCATTGCTCGCGCTCTAATGGGTCGACCCCAGACAATTTTGCTTGACGAGCCCAGCCTGGGCCTGGCGCCCATGGTCGTAAGGCAAATTTTTGCTATCCTGCGGGACATCGCGGATCTGGGCAAAACAATTTTTCTTGTTGAGCAGAATGCCCATCATGCCTTGCACCTGGCCGATCGCGGCTATGTACTGGTAACCGGACGGATCGAGCTGACGGGTACCGGGGCCGAGTTGTTAGACAACCCGCAGGTGCGAGATGCCTATCTGGGCCAGGGCCGCAAGCGCAAGCCAAAACCGGCATGATTAACTAGACAGAAGTGACATTAACCGTGAACGACACCTCTACCCTGACCAGCGAAACAGAGCTTGCCGAACGCCTGCGCAGCTTGCGCACTGGCAGGGGCTGGACACTCGACCAAACCAGCAAAGCCAGTGGCGTGGCTGCATCCACCCTGTCAAAAATAGAAAATGGGCTGATGTCGCCAACCTACGATGTGTTGCTGCGGCTGGCAAGCGGACTGGGCATGGACTTGGCCGAGCTATTTTCTTCACCGCAAGACCATATGGGCGCCGGGCGTCGCATGGTTGAACGCAGTGGTGATGGCAAGCATCACGATACGCCCTTGTACGACCACCGCTTACTGTGCTCGCAGCTGTCGCATAAGCGCCTCATGCCCTTTTTAACTCGCATCAAAGCGTACAGCATTGGCGAGAATGAAGGCTGGAGTCAGCATGAAGGGGAAGAGTTCGTGTATGTATTGGATGGGGCAATTGAATTGCACACCGAATACTATGAACCCGAAGTCCTGGGCGCAGGCGATTGTTTTTATATTGATAGCCGTATGCGGCACCGTGTCATCAACGCATCCGACGCACAGGCCCAAGTGTTGTGGGTTAGCACCCGTTCCGGCTAATTAAACAGCGTGATGCCGCTGCAGACTCGTGCAAGGCGTTGCTGTTTTTCTTATTCACCGACCTCAACAGGAAACGACCATGAGCCAAACCAGCACCCCGATTTTTAACGCCGAACAAACCAGCGAGCTGCTGGACTATGCCGATATGGTTGCTGAGCTCAAACAGGCCAGCATTGACCTGGAACGCGGTGATATCCAGGCGCCGGAGCGCCAGGCCGTTGAGTATCCTGCCGGCGGACTCATGCTGTCCATGCCGGCCACCGCACCTGATATTGGCATTCACAAACTCGTGAACGTGGTGCGCAGCAATCCAGAGCGCGGCCTGCCGATTATTCATGGTGTTGTTGCCGTATACGATGGCGAAACCGGTACCAATGAATGTATTTTGCATGGTCAAACCGTTACGGCACGGCGCACCGCTGCAGTGTCGATGCTGGGCCTGGATGTGCTGCTTAACCAGGCCCCTCGCCATGCCGCCATTGTGGGTTACGGTACCCAGGGGGCAAGCCACACTCAAGCACTTGCCCGGCTGTATCCTGGCCTGAAAGTGACCATCACTGGACGGCATCCCGATAAGGCGCAGGCCTTTGTCAAACAGCACCAAGACCTGGATCTTGACCTGACGGCGGCACCTATCATTCCGGATGATGCGGACGTGGTCATTACCGTCACAACCAGCGATCAGGCTTTCTACAATGAAAACGCGCATTCAGACAGGTTGATCGTGGCGGTAGGTGCATTTCGTCCGGACATGGCTGAAATTGGCGTCAACACGCTATCGGGCAGCCAGTTGTTTGTTGACGAACTGGCTGGCGCCAAGCACGAAGCCGGCGATTATCTGCAGGCAGATGTTGACTGGAACCAGGTGACGGGCATTGTCGAGGCTGTCAAAGACGGTGTCGGCACCCCGACACCCAGGGTCTACAAAACGGTTGGGTGTGCGGCATGGGACCTTGCTGCGGCACGGGCTGCCCTGTCACGACTGAAAGCAGGTTAAAATCACAAACAATTTGTTCAATTTATTACCATTTTCTCATGGACCAAGACCATGATCCGTTTCTCGTGACATCGCCGCGGGCCATAGCCAGCGTGTTGCGCACGATTCATCAGCGCAATGCCTTGCTGCACATGCGGCTGGCGGCTCACGAACAGGCGCTGGTCACTACGCTGCTTGATCTGGATGCCAATGAGCAAAGCATCACGGTCGATGCGTCTGCCAATCCGCAGTTCAACCGGCGTATTCTGGAGCCCGGCCGGGTTCTGTTCAGCACCGTCGTCGACAAGGTGCGGGTACAGTTCACCGTCAACGCGCCGGCCCAGGCCATTGAGTTTCAGCAACGCGATGCCTTGCGACTGGCCTACCCACATGCCTTGCGACGAATTCAGCGCCGCGACCACTTCCGTATCGATATCCCTGTCTCGCAGCCTGTCTATTGTCAGATACCCTTCTCGGCTGGGCAGGTTCATACCCTTCAGATCAAAGACCTGAGCGCAGGCGGGGTGGCGCTGCTTGACCCTGACGAGCTCATTGACGCCACCGTGGGCACACGCCTGAATGGCTGCCAAATTGTCCTGCCCGACCTGGGCGCAATTCAGGTGGATCTTACTGTCCGGCGTATGGTGCCCAAGGACAAGAAAAGCGGACAAACGCGGTCCACACTGGCCTGCCAGTTCAATGACCTGTCTACCGCACACGAAATCATGGTCGTCAATTATCTGGGCCAGCTCGAGCGCCAGCTTAATGCGCGGCGCCGGGGCTTTGACTGACCCTCTATTTATACCGTCGTACTGTGTCTTCCTCTAGTTCCAAGACTGCTTTCCGTGGGGTTGCTGCGGGTTTGCTGGCTAGTCTGTCCATCGCAGCGGGCTATTTCCCCATTGCGTTTTCTTTTGGGCTGGCGGCCCTGCAAGCCGGATTGTCGCCCACCACAGCCATTCTTACTTCAGTCGTGGTCTACGCCGGCGCCAGCCAATTTATTCTGATCACGCTACTGGGTGCCGGGGCTGGGGCATTGACAGCCGTACCCACTATTATCTTGATGAACACCCGTCACCTGTTCTACGGTCCGGCCTTGCAGGCACGGCTGTCGGCTGGCGAATCATCAGGTGCTTCAGCAACCCACCACAGGCTTCCCTCTGCCCTGCTTGCCTGGGGCCTGACCGACGAAGTCTTTGCCACGGCACTGGGGCGCTTTGCTCATATCCCGCCCGCCATACGTGAAACCTGGTATTTGGGTCTGCAGCTGGGTGCCTACGCAGCGTGGGTAGGCGGCACCATCCTGGGGGTCAGCCTTAGTCACAGCTTTCAAAATCCACCTGTTTTTGTTGAAGCGGCCCTGTCTTTTATTTTGCCGGGACTATTTTTTGCGTTGTTGCTTGAGTCAGGCCTTGGACGATCGTGGCGCACGGTCGCCGCTGCCGGTGTGTTCACGACCCTATGCCTGATCTGGCTGCCAGGGTATCAGGCCCTGGTTCTGGGTATGCTGGCAGGTGCCCTGTTTAATGCTATCCGCCATGCATGAAGCGCTGCTGATCATTCTTTTATCGGGCGTGGGCACCTTTTTGCTGCGCTGGCTGCCGCTGCGCCAACTACGGCGCACGTCGGCGGCACGTCGTGTGTCACCACGCCTGGGACGATTTTTGCAGGGTATCGGGCCAGCTGCCATGGCTGCCTTGCTTGTCGTGGCGTTGTGGCCCGTCACGAGCGCCGGGGCATCTGGCGCCCAGCGTCTGGCTGTGGTGCTGGCCCTTGCCGTCCTATACGGTTTTCGGCGTCTTACCGGGGGTATAGCAGGCCCCACGCTGGCCAGCGCCATTATCTATGGCGCGACCATTCATTGGCTGAATTAGCACGCAGTCTAAAACGCGTGATTCAGGCCAACGCCCGCTTCCTGACCTTTCAGGCCGTCAATATAGGCCAAGCCGTTGCCATGTGACCCATAAGCATAAAGCGTGGTGCGCTTGGAGACCGGATACGTGTACATGGCAGCAAAAATATTTTGCGTGCGGGTCGACAGCTGCTTGCCTGGATTGGCCTTGGCATAGACATCGTCCAGGTTGGAAGAGGAACGCGTCCACGACACGCCAAGCTTGCCCGGGCCAAGTGGTGCCGAAAGACTGACCATATAGTTATGGGACTTGAAGCCTTTCTGGTTGTAATCACCCAGCCCCGTCACGCTATAAGCACTGCCAAATGGCTTGCTTCCCACATTCCCGGGGCTTTTGAGTTTGCCATGACGATCCTGCCCATAGGCCAGGTTGACTTCGACCACATCAAAATCGTAAGAAGCCGCCAGCGCCCAGTTATTAATGTGATAACCACGCCGGTGGCCATCTTTATTGCCGTGTTCACGATCGTACACCCCGGCCAGGGTCAAGGGCCCACGGGCATAACGCAAGCCCACCGAGAGTAAATAGTCGCGGTCAACTTGCTCGTAAAGGCCCGATCCGCTGTCGTATTCGACTGAACCGTTTGTGGCATAAGCCACCCCGGCTGTGAGGCCGCCAAATTCCGGAGAAATATATTTGGCCAGCTTGTCGGTACGGCTACCCCGTGCACCAAACGCCTTGCTGGATTTACCCATACTTTTGGTGGTGTCCAGCTTGAGGAAATCAGTTCCCAGCGGCTTTTGGCGACCGACTGTCAGCGTTCCCCAGTCGTCTGAGCTCAGGCCCACAATAGCCTTGCGGCTAAAAGCCAGATGATCCTTGGCCGCTTGCCCCGTGTTCAGGGAAAAGCCTTGCTCAAGCTGAAAAATCAGCCGGGTGCCACGCCCCAGCTCTTCGCTACCCTTAATCCCCCAACGGTTGCTTTTAAGGTAACCATCATTCAGTCCTGAACGGGTGGCACGAGCGCGATCGCCAGACCCCTTGAAACGAAACTGCTCGTAGCCATAGCCTGAATCGACAACCCCATACAGGGTGACGGACGTCTCGGCCTGCACCGGCGCAGCCACCAAGCCAGCGGCCATGACAGGCACTAACAAGACTCGCTTCATGATCATCCTTCTTTTACTGATTGCTTAAACGCCCGACAGTGTACGCCAAAGCGGCGGCTGATTTGCCACTTTTTCCAGCTCATCAAGATACGCTTCGTGCTGAGCAACGGCATCGGCACTTGCATACACCACCGGCAAACCAGCCGCAATTTCGCGAGTGTCCATGGCGCCGTCTGCACTGCCCCCTGCATGGGGATCAAGATCCATAATGAAGGAATCCTGGCCCCGCGTCATGGCCAGCCATACATCGGCCAACAGCTCGGAGTCCAGCAATGCTCCATGCAGAACACGGTGTGCGTTTGAGATGCCGTAGCGCTCGCACAGGGCATCAAGGGAATTGCGTTTGCCCGGATGCAGCTCGCGGGCATGGGCCAGTGAATCGGTGATTTTGGCGCAGTGTGTGTTTAAGGCAGCCAGGCCCGCCCGCTTAAATTCGGCATCCAGAAATCGGGTATCGAACACGGCGTTATGAATAATGAGTTCGGCACCCTGGACAAACGCTATCACCTGGTCCGCCACCTCTTCAAAGCCGGGGTACTGTGACAAGAACGCCGTGTCCAGCCCGTGTATGGCCAACGCCTCCGGATCGCTGTCGCGGCCCGGATTAACGTATAAATGCAGATGACGGCCGGTAAGCTGGCGGTTGAGCACTTCTACTCCGGCCACCTCGACAAGCCGATGGCCGTCGTCCGGGTCCAGGCCAGTGGTTTCAGTATCAAGAACAATTTGTCGCATAACGTGCCTTGGTATCGAACACAGGATTAATTGTGTGCGGCTGGTTCGGCCGGGGCGGAGCCGCGACGGATGCGTCCGGCGATCAGGGTGTAGGCAACCGGCACGACAAACAGAGTCAGTATCGTACCAAGCGCAAGACCGCCAACCAGCACCCAGCCGATCTGTTGGCGCGATTCGGCCCCCGCCCCCGTGGCATAGGCCAGGGGCACGACACCCAGCACCATCGCGCCCGTAGTCATCATGATGGGGCGCAAGCGCATGACACTTGCCTCCATGACTGCGTCTATCATATCGTGGCCCTGCGCACGCAACTGGTTGGAAAACTCCACGATCAATATACCGTGCTTGGTGATAAGGCCAATCAGGGTAATCAGACCAATCTGGCTGTAAATAGACAAGGTCCCGCCCGTTAGCCATAGCGCCAGGAGGGCGCCCGTCATGGACAGGGGTACGGACAACATGATGGTTAGCGGATTGCGCCAGCTTTCAAACTGGGCCGCCAGAACCAGGTAAATAAACGCCAGAGCCATCAGGAAGACAAGGTAAATGCTGCCCGACGAATCCCTGTACTCGCGTGATTGCCCGTCCAGATCCGTCTGCACAGTGGGCGGCAACGTCTCGAGCGCGACCTCGTTCATGTGCTCAAGTACTTCGCCCAACCCGTAACCCGGCGCCACGGAAGCTTCGACCTTGACCGCACGCAGACGATTGAAGTGGTTCAGGGACTGGGGCGACACGCTTTCACGGATGTTCAAGAAGTTTGACATCTGCACCATGTTGCCATCAGCGGCCCGCAAATAAATGTCGCTAATGTCAGTGGGCGTACGCCGCTCGTGCTTGTCGACCTGAACAATCACATCATATTGTTCCCCGCTGTCCTGATAGCGTGTGACTTGTCTGCCACCGAGCATGGTCTCGAGTGTGCGCCCCAGCACGTCCACATCGACGCCCACATCCGCCAGTTTGTCCCGGTTCACTTCAACCCGGAACTCTGGCGTGTTCAGCCGCAAGTCTGTGTCAACGTTAATCAGGCCGGGATAATCAGACAACTCGTCGACAAAGCCATCCACAATCTTCGCAATTTCGGGATATGACGCCTGGCTCATCACAACAAACTCAACCGGTTTAGACGTGGCCCGTTCGCCCAGCGAGGGCGGGTTGGTTGGAAAAGCACGCGCCCCTGGCAGACTGGAAAACAATGGCTGCAACGACTCGGCAATCTCTTGCTGCGATCGGTCGCGCTCATCCCAGGGTTTCAGACGCAAGATTGCAAACGAATCCGTGACCGTAGGAAAACCAATAATGGCTTGATGCGTCAGCTTTTCCGGGATGTCGTCATAAAAGCCTTCGACCTTCTGAACCGTCTTGAGTGTGTAGTCAATGGTCGAGCCCTCAGGGCCGCTGATCACGCCAAACACGACGCCCCTGTCTTCAATGGGGGCCAGCTCGCTTTGCACAACGTTAAACAGCACACCGCTACCCGCCGCCACAATCACGCCCACCAACACCACCAAGGCCCGGTGACGCAGGGCACGCTTGAGCCCATTTCGGTACCAGTTGGTCAGCGTGACCAGCATACGTTCAATAAGCCGGTATAGCCGCCCTTGACCGTCTTGATGACGCAATATGGTGGCGCACATCATGGGCGTGAGCGTCAGGGCGACAAACCCCGACACAAGCACGGCACTGGCAAGCGTAAGCGCAAATTCGATGAACAGCCTTCCGGTACGTCCGGTGGCAAACGCCAGCGGAGCATAGACAGTAACCAGCGTGAGGGTCATGGCCACAATGGCAAAGCCAATCTCGCGCGCCCCCAGAAATGCCGCCTCAAGACGTGACTTGCCCTCTTCAATGTGGCGATAAATATTTTCAAGCACCACAATGGCGTCATCCACCACCAGCCCAATGGCCAGCACCATTGCCAGCAGGGTCAGCGTATTGATGGAAAACCCAAACAAGTACATGAAACCAAACGCACCGATCAGCGACACAGGAATGGTGACAATCGGAATCATGGCTGCGCGCACGTTGCGCAGGAAGAAGAAAATCACCAGCACCACCAGCAAGGTGGCTTCGGCAACGGTGCGGTACACAGAATCAATGGATTCCTGGATGAAGACAGAACTGTCATAGGACATGTTGAGCTTCATGCCGGCAGGCAGATTCTGATTAATCTGCTCCACTTCTTTGTGAACCTCGCGCGACAGGTCAAGCGGGTTTGCCGTGGATTGCTTGGTGACGCCAATCGTCAGACTGGACTGCCCGTTAAAGCGTGCCATGATGCGCTCATCCACCGGCCCGCGCCTGACATTGGCCACATCACTCAGGCGCACCGGGTAGCCCTCGGACATGGCGACCACGATTTCCTTGAACTGATCAACGTTATGCAAATCAGTAGAAGACACGACTGAGAATTCTCGATTGACAGACTCAATCCGTCCGGCCGGGATAAGCACGTTCTGGCTTCGCAAGGCGTCTTCAACGTCCTGGACAATCAAGCCATAGGCAGCCAGCTTGTCGCGGTCTATAAAGATCCGCATGGAGGGCTCGCGTTCGCCAAATACACGCACTTCAGCGGCGCCAGGCAGTACCGACAGCCGGGTTTCTATGTAACGCTGAATGTAGTCAGTCGCCTCCATGGCGCCGTATTCGCCCGTGGTCACGCCAATATAGATAATTGGCATGGAATCCGCTTCGACCTTGCTGATGATGGGCTCGTCAATTTCGTCGGGCAGATGCCTTTGCGCACGGGAAACCTTGTCCCGCACGTCCGCCGCGGCGCCATCCGGGTCGCGATTAAGGTTGAATTTGATGTTGATCAGACTGCGCTCGGAGCGGCTGCGCGATGTCATGACGTTGACGCCCTCGATTCCCGAGAGCTGATCTTCGAGCGGCTTGGTCACCTGTGATTCGACTACCTCGGGCGAAGCGCCTGTATACGCGGTGATGACCGACACCACGGGCTCATCAATGGCGGGGTATTCGCGTACGGTTAGCCGCTCATAGGAAATCAGGCCGACCAGCACCACCATC
This sequence comes from Castellaniella sp., assembly GCA_027324645.1. Lineage (GTDB taxonomy): Bacteria > Pseudomonadota > Gammaproteobacteria > Burkholderiales > Burkholderiaceae_B > JAJYRX01. The sequence continues at coordinate 10,468 of DAHVSI010000006.1, forward strand.
AGCGATAACACTGTGGCAAAAACAGGCCGGCGGATGCACAGTTCAGAAATTTTCATGCGGACAAACCATCAGCGCGCTCAAGACACCTTAATCGTTATCCTCGTCCAGCACGCGTACGGCTGTACCGTCTGACACCTTCTGCAACCCGGAAATGAGAATGTCATCCCCCTCGTCCAGGCCGCCCATCACTTCCACCAAGCCATCCCTGCGCACGCCCAATACGACGTCAATCCTGGCGACCCGGCCATCTTCAACACGATAAACCGAGCTTGTCTCGCCAGAAGGTGCAATAGCGGCCTCGGGCACGACAAGGGCCTCGTGGTCTTCAAACTTGAGGCTGACGCGGGCAAACATGCCGGGACGCAGCAGGCCATCATCATTGGGCACATGGGCACGCAACAGGATGGAGCGTCCGCCCACATCAATCAGGGGACTAATCGCCCCGACCTCGCCGTCCCGTGTCACATCGGGCAGTGCATCAAAACGCAGTGTAATGCGCGAACCCACCTTGACCTGCCCCAGATACTGCTCGGGCACCCGAAAATCCACATTCAAGGGATCAATGGACTCCAGCGGCGCCAGGTCCTGCCCCGGACCAACATAATCGCCCACCGATACCTGTCGCAAGCCAATGAGTCCGTCGAACGGCGCGCGGATAACCGTTTTGTCGAGCTGGGCGCGCGCCAGCGACACGTCCGCCTGCTTTACCTTGAATTCGCTGGATGACTCATCGCGCGCCTGTTTGCTGATAAATCCTTTGGATGTAAGCTGCGTAGCGCGATTGAACTGACTTTGTGCCAGGCCCAGAGCGGCTTCTGCCTGCTCAAGCTCTGCCTGGGCGATCACACTATCAAGACGAATGAGTTCAGCACCCTGGCTGACCTGCCGCCCTTCCTCAAACAAAATCTCTGCAATACGACCACTGATTTCAGGCCGCAGCACAACACTGTCCTTGGAGCTAAGGCTACCAACGGCCCTGACAGTCTGCGTCCATGTCGTGGCTTCTACGCGGGCAGTCTCGACAGCAACCGCCTCTGCATCGGCATCCTGCGCGCAGGCCAGAGAACCCGTCAAAGCCAAACCTGCCACAGCCAGCAACAGAAAGAAACGGAAAATGAACATTTGCATGGTGCAGACTTTAACTCAGAAACCATCAATCCGGGATGTTTGGCGCATGAAATTAGCCTGCCAGCACAGTATCAACACCCCGGTTGGCTAACGCATCAGCGTGCTCATTACCGGGATCGCCCGCATGCCCTCTGACCCATTTCCATGTCACGTCATGCTCGCTCACGAGCTCATTGAGCTCTTGCCAAAGGTCGGCGTTTTTAACCGGCTTGCGAGCTGCCGTGCGCCAGTTGCGCGCCTGCCAGCCGGCCATCCATTGCGTCATCGCATTGCGTACATACTGCGAATCGGTGTGGATCACGACCTGACACGGCCGCTTGAGCGCACGCAATGCTTGAATGACCGCCATGATTTCCATGCGGTTATTCGTTGTATGGGATTCGCCTCCAAATAATTCTTTCGTGCGGTTGCCCTGACGCAACAGCACACCCCATCCCCCTGGACCAGGGTTGCCCTTGCAGGCACCGTCCGTCCAGATCTCTACATGATTATTTTGTACGCTCAATGGCGTTCTCCGTTTTTACTTCTGTCTGTGGCGCGATGTTGCCATTGGCCACCACACGCTGCCGACGCGCCCGTTTGGGTGCCGACCGCCAGGCCGGACCGATCAGGCGCATGCCGCTGACCCGCTTGACTGCCGACACAACATACACCGCTCCGCATACCGGCCACCAGCGGGAACCCGCCGATTCAAGAAACGACCAGCGCTTCAGCCATTTGGTTGTGACACACGCCGGCGCATAGCAGCCAAAATGCCCCCGGTCGACATCGAATGACAGCAGCTTGAACCAGTCGCGCAGCCGTACCAAAGATACCTGCCACGATGCCGGCACAGGCAACAACGGATCAAGGCCCGGAATGCGCTCGCGTGCGCCCCACAGGCTCCACGGGTTAAACCCCGAAATCACGACGCGCCCTTCAGGCATCAACACCCGTTCGGCTTCGCGCAACACCTGATGGGCATTGGTAGACGATTCCAGCCCATGTGGCAGCACAAGCAGATCGATGCTTTGCGTTTCAAATGGCAGATACTCTGGTTCGGTGACCATTGTGGCGCCATGCCGGGCCGCATGATCATACAAGACGGAAGTGCGGCCCTTGTGGCGAATACGGCTTGCCCGCAGAAAATTTTTTTCCGGCAGGCCGATCTGCATGGCATGATACCCGAATACATTCGCTACCATGGCATCAATCTGCGCCTGTTCCCACGCAAGAACGTACTGACCAGCGGGGGTATCCAGCCATTGCGCAAGCTCTATAATGTGCGGTTCATCCACCTGAACAATGCTCCTGACATGCCTACTTTGACCATTCCGGCACCTACGGATTATGACAGTTCGCTGCGCAATGAGGTTCAGCTTATTGCCATTCCTGCGTTTACCGACAACTATATCTGGCTGATCTGCAAAGATGATCACGCTGTTGTCGTGGATCCGGGCGATGCCGAGCCCGTGCAGGCTATTTTGCAACGCCACTCACTCACGCTGGACGCAATTTTACTGACACACCACCACCATGACCATGTGGGCGGTGTGCCCGACCTGCGCACGTCCACACAAGCTGTTATCTATGGCCCAGCCTCAGAGCCCCTGCCCGCATGCGACCATCGTTTGGCATCAGGCGACCAGGTCAAGTTCGATACAGTCGGCCTGAGCCTGTCCGTCCTTGATGTACCGGGCCATACAGCAGGCCATATCGCCTATCACGGTACGCTTGATCAGGACACTGTTCTATTTTGCGGTGACACCCTGTTTTCTGCCGGTTGTGGCCGCCTGTTTGAAGGCACGGCGGAACAGATGCATCAGTCGCTGACCAAGCTGGCACAGCTACCGGACGATACGCTGGTGTGTTGTGCTCACGAATATACTCTTGCCAATCTGGCCTGGGCACGCAAGGCTGACCCCGCCAATCTGGCCATACGCAAACGTCAGGAAGAGGCGCAGGCACTGCGCGACAAGGGGCTGCCCACGCTGCCATCAACAATAAGCCAGGAGCAAGCCACCAACCCGTTTCTGCGTACCGATAACCAGGGCGTGATAACCAGTGCCTCGAGCCGTGCCGGACATCCACTCGATAATGCCACGGCCGTCTTTGCCGAGTTGCGCGACTGGAAAAACCATTTCTAGACCGGTCATGATACGCCTGAAACAGCTACTGATTATTGCAGCCATTGCCATCCTGGCGGGATGCGCCGGGCCCCAAACCCAAACAGGCGACACGGTAAACCGTGCAACCGATACATCCAGCACGCTGGATCTGACCCGCACCACGCCCGACCTATGGGAACACATGCGGCGGGGGTTTGCCATTCCCAATATCGATACCGAGCTCAGCCGCAAGTGGACCGACTATTATGCGTCCTATCCTGAATCGCTGATGCTCATGACGCGTCGCGCCAGCAAGTATCTGTATCACGTCATTGACGAGCTCAACGAGCGCGGCCTGCCCACCGAACTGGCCCTGTTGCCGTTTGTAGAAAGCGCCTATGACCCAGCGGCCCTGTCACGGTCCAGCGCCTCTGGCCTGTGGCAGTTTTTACCCAGCACCGGTCGTTATTACAATTTAGAGCAAGACTGGTGGAAGGACGAACGCCGCGACCCCATTGCATCGACCGCGGCAGCACTGGATTATCTGGATTACCTGTACGAATTCCAGGGCGACTGGCATCTGGCCCTGGCGTCTTACAACATGGGTGAGGGTGCCGTCCAAAGGGCCATGAAAGAAAACGAAAACAAAGACAAGCCCACTGATTACCTGTCGCTGGACCTGTCCGAAGAAACCCGTAACTATGTCCCCCGCCTGCAGGCCTTCAAAAATATCATTGCCGACCCGGACCGCTACGGACTGAATCTGCCGGCTATCGTGAATACGCCCTACTTTACCCACATCCAGGGCGAGCAAGATATAGACATTGAGGTCGCGGCACACCTGGCGGAAATGCCCCTGGAAGAGTTCACGGCACTGAATGCGGGCCACAACCAGCCTGTCATCCTGGCTGACCAGGGCACCACTTTCCTGTTGCCGGCCGACAAGGTCGACACGTTTCAGAGCAATCTGAAAAAATACCGTGGCAGGCTGACCTCATGGCAGCGGCACGAGCGCAAGCAGGGCGAAACTGACGAGCAAATCGCGCGTCAATACGACATCAGTGTTGCAGAGCTACGAGAAATGAACCAGCTGGCACAGGGCGAGACAAAGGACACGCTGATCGTCCCCGGCATCCACGCATCCGAAGGCCTGGAACTGGTCACACTCAATACTGACTCTCCCGCCGTACTGGCAACGCGGGTCACGAGCAAAGCACAATCCAGTTCGCAACCCGACCAAGCCAGCGCCGATACGACAACTGTCCACACAGTACGCCCAGGCGATACACTATACGGCCTTGCCCGCCAATACAACACTACGGTGGCAAGGTTGCGCAAACTTAATCAATTGCAAACCAACAATTTGTCCCCAGGCAAGCCACTGCGCGTGCCGGACAATCAGACTGACCAACAAAAAACGGCATCTTTGAAAAGGACTTAAACCATGGGTTTCCTGGAAGGTAAACGCATTCTGATCACTGGCGTCCTGTCCAATCGTTCCATTGCATGGGGCATCGCACAGGCATGCCGCAACCAGGGGGCCGAAATTGCCCTTACCTACGTAGGGGAACGGTTTCGGGACCGTGTCGACAAATTTGCACGCGAGCTGGGCACAGACATTGTGATCCCGTGCGATGTGGCCAGCGACGATGATATTGACAATGCCGTGGCTAAGCTTCAGGAGCATTGGGATGGCCTGGACGGCCTGGTGCACTCCATTGGCTTTGCGCCTCGCGAAGCCATTGCCGGCGATTTTCTGGATGGTCTGTCCCGCGAAAACTTTCAGATCGCGCACGACATCTCGGCGTACAGCTTTCCGGCACTGACAAAAGCCGCCTTACCCATGCTCAAAGATCGCAAGAGCTCCGTCCTGACGCTTACCTATCTGGGCGCCGAGCGCGTTATTCCGCACTACAACACAATGGGCGTCGCCAAGGCATCTCTTGAAGCCTCCGTCCGCTATCTGGCAGCTAACCTGGGCCCCATGGGCATTCGTGCCAATGCCATCTCGGCCGGTCCGGTCAAGACACTGGCGGCTTCAGGCATCAAGGATTTTGGCGAAATCTTCAAATATGTTGAACGCAACGCCCCTTTGCGCCGCAACGTGACCATCGAAGACATTGGTAATACGGCAGCCTTTTTGCTCTCTGACCTGGCCGCCGGCATTACCGGAGAGATCACGCATGTCGATGGCGGGTTTTTTGCCGTTGTGCCAGGCATGCAGCCTGACTAATCAGATCAGGCTTGTTGCCCAAATACCGTAACGTCCTGACCCGGCTCCCATGCCGGGTATTTATTCATAATGCTGGCAAACAGCGAACCCGACAAGAAACGCTCTAGCCATTTCTTGAGGTTGGGCCAGTCTTGTTTGTCGAACCAGTCACGGTCGGTATTGGCAAACTGTCGGACAAAAGGAGCAATAGCCCTGTCGGCCAATGCCGGCGTTGCGCCAAATAGCCACTCTGTTTGTGCAAGCCGCTCATCAAGCCCACATAGCCATTCAAGCGCCTGGTCGCGATGCAGGTCACCCGACTCCAGGTCGTACCGGTTGGGGTACTTGTAGCGGTCCAGGTTAGCCTTGAACGGACCGTCATTTTCTCGGATCAGCGCAAGCATGTCCTCAACCGTTCCAGCCTCTGGCGCCAGCCACTGCTCGGGGTCGTGACGCTGCAACGCCCACAGCATGATGTCAAGGCTCTCGTCAATAACCACACCATCCGGCAATACCAGCACGGGCACAGTCGCCTTGGGCGATGCGTCAAGCAACGCCTGTGGCTTATTGCGCAAGACCACTTCCCGCAACTGGCAGGGTTGCCCTGACACAAACAGAGCCAGGCGTGCCCGCATGGCGTAGGGGCAACGCCGAAACGAATACAAAACTGGTAGTGATTGTGACATGTACTTATCCTGCTGAACGATCCGACGCTGGCTTGGCCTTGTGCATATGGGATTGCTGCAATGCAAGCATGCGACGCGCCTCCTGCGCTGCTGCCGCTCGGGCCCGTGCCTGTGCGCGCTTGTGCTCGACCGACTCGCCGATATGACGCTCGTTACGCTGGCGGGCCAACACCACCTGCCGCTGCCGTTCTCGTAGCCGTTCGCGGCGCTCGTCAGTCAGGCCTGCATGGCAGTGCGGACAGCTTACGCCTTCTTCGTATAAGGATGAGGCCATAGCGTCGCTGTTAATGGGACGCCTGCATCCACGGCAAAAATGATAATCGCCCCGTTCCAGACCGTGACCAACTGCCACCCGCTCATCAAACACAAAGCAGTCACCCTGCCAGCGACTTTGCTCGGCCGGAACGGTCTCAAGATACTTAAGAATGCCGCCTTGCAAATGGTACACATTGTCAAAGCCTTGTGAACGCATATAGGCCGTGGATTTTTCGCAGCGGATTCCCCCTGTACAGAACATGGCCACACCCTGTTTGCCATGTAGTGCTCCGCCGGGCTTGGATTCGCGCTCGACCCAGTCGGGGAACTCTGAAAAGGTGGCAGTATGAGGGTTGACGGCAGAATCAAAGGTACCGATATCCACCTCGTAGTCGTTACGCACATCAACGACTACTACGTCAGGGTCGGTGATCAGATCATTCCAGTCTGCTGGCGTTACATACGTTCCGGCCATGGTGGATGGATCAATGCTGTCGACACCCATAGTGACGATCTCGCGCCGGCAACGCACCTTGAGACGATAAAAAGGCGAGTTGTTGGCACGCGATTCTTTGTGCTCGAGTGCCGCTAACCGCGGATCGGCACGCAAATACGCGAGCACGGCGTGAATGCCCTCGTCGGAGCCGGCGATCGTGCCATTAATGCCTTCGTGCGCCAGCAACAAGGTGCCGGTCACGCCGTTGCGCTGGCAAACATCGTACAGGGGCTCGCGCATTGCCTGGTAATCGGGCAATGAAACAAAGTGGTAAAGCGCAGCAATCAAACAAGTATCCATAAGCATGCATTTTAACCGAACGTGGCGATGCAGTATGATCTGCTGACGGTGCGTTTTATTTGTATGACGGCCCACATAACCTTGCCACGCTCATCATGACAGCTTCAAAAAACGATCAAGAATTTCTGCAGCAAGCCGTTGATCTGGCCCGCCAGAACGCGGCCAAAGGCGGCCGGCCGTTTGGTGCGGTCGTGGTACGGGATAACCGCGTGATTGCCACCGGCGTCAACGACATGCATCACGATTGCGACCCCACCGCCCATGCCGAGCTTCAGGCTTTGCGCCAGGCCGGCCGCGAGTTGGGCCAACTCACATTGACGGGCTGCACCCTGTACGCAAGCGGCCATCCCTGTGCGATGTGCATGGGCGCACTGGTCCTTGCCAATGTGTCGCGCGTGGTCTATGCGGCGGGTGAAGATGTCGGACGCCCCTACGGGCTTATGGTCTCCCCACTGTATGATGCCATGGCACGGCCGGTTGGCCAGCAAGGTATTATCGTCCAGCACTACCCTCAGCCAGAAATGGCTGATATATACGCCTCCTGGCATGCAGCACAGGCCTGAACAAGCCCTTTCTTTCGCACATGTACAACAAAAACCTGATCATTATTTTGGCAACACTGCTCTTGCTAAGCGGCTGTGCCCAGCGCCCTCTTTCCTCCTCCGACACCCAGACACCATTTGAGCAACCGGCCGCCAGCACAACCACGGGTACCGACCCCATCAGCATGTGGCACTGGAAGCTTGCCAAAGCTACCACGCCGGCCGGTGATACCGACGACACTTGGGCTCCCATTGGTAATCACGCAGCCATCTTCGACTTTGACGACAAGCATCTGGCCGTCTCCGGGCTGTGCAACCAAATGGCCGCCAGCTATACCACTGATGGCGACCAAATCCGGTTTGGGCAGGTTACCAGCACAATGCGCATGTGCCCGGACGACAGCCTGATGCGCTATGAGCAAGCTCTGGGCCAGCACCTGCCAAAAGCCACTCACTGGCAGCTGCAACACAATCACGGCACAGATTCAGCCAGCCCATCCAGCGGCCAGACAGCGCAATTAACACTGGCATTTGACGATGGGGCCAAATGGTTCTTTACTGGTACCCCAGCCACAGGTCGCGAGCGTGAGTGAGCTCAAAGTCACGCTGATTGGTGCCCTGCTCACGGCCATTGGGCCTTTGTCCCTGGCGTTATACACACCAGCCATGCCAGAGCTGGTGAGCTACTTCAACAGCACACACGCTGCGGTGCAGCTGACCGTGACCGTCTACTTTTTTGGCTTTGCAGTGACCCAACTGGTTTGCGGGCCGCTTTCTGACGGACTGGGTCGCCGGCCGGTCATTTTGGCATTCATGCTGATTTATGTGGTGGCATGCGGCATTATTCTTGCCGCACCGACAATCGAAGTCATGCTGGCAGCGCGCTTCCTGCAGGGCATTGGAGCAGCAGTGGGCGTTGCCATTGCGCGGGCCATCGTGCGCGACGTCTTTGCTGATGCACGGGCAATCAAGATCATGAATCTTATGGGTCTTTTTATTGCCATCGCACCCGCCGTGGCCCCCACCATAGGCGGACTGACCCTTGAAGTGGCGCCCTGGCAAATGCTGTTTGTTCTGATGGGCCTGGTTGGGCTGTTCATCATGGGCGTGACGATATTCAGCCTGCGCGAAACAATCAGCCGGGACCTGTCCCGTATCCGGCCACGCGCATTAATTGGCTCGTACCGCACACTGCTTAACCATCGGTACTTTATGCTGGCAAGCATGGTGGTGGCCTTTTCTATTGGCGCCATCTATGCACTGGCCACCATATTGCCGTTTGTCTTGATGAATCAGATTGGCTTGTCGCCCACCGCATTCGGCCTAAGCCAGATCCTGCAGGCCGGCTCGTATGCGCTGGGGGCATTGGCAGTACAAACCGCACTGCGCTGGGTCTATGCCAATGCGCTCATTCCCGTTGGCCTGACCTTGCTGTTAACAAACAGCCTGCTGCTGATCCTGTTTAATCTGTTCAGCGAACCTACATTTCTAAACGTCATGCTACCTTTAGCCGGCTTTTCGTTTGGGGTGGCCTTCATTTTACCTGCCATGCTTACCAATTCTCTCATGCCTTTCCCACATATGGCAGGGGCTGCGTCGGCACTCACCGCCTTTTTGCAGATGGTGACCGGACTGCTCACCAGCGCTCTGGCATCACTGTTTTCCGACCCTTCCACAGCGCTGGCAACCTTGGTGCCGGCGGCCGCTGGAGCAGCATTTATTTGCTGGGTGGCTTGGCGCAAGAGCCCGGTGCCCGAGTTGCCGATGACAGCCGCTTAATTAGCACTCAAGTAGCGTTTCATAAATTCTATAAACGTGGGATCGGCCGCATAGGCTACGTTGATGCGCAAGGCCGGCGCCCGCTCCTGATCTTGTCGAGACGTATGAAACAGCGAACCTGGTGCAAGAAAGATGCCCTCATTTGCCGCCGAGGTCGTCAAATCCATCTCGTTGATCCCGTCTGGCAGCATAGCCCACAAATAAAAGCCACCGCCCCCATCACAAAACACCTGCAGCCCTAAATCGCCCAATGTTGTGCAGGCAGTGACTGTTGCCCTCTCTACTCGGCTTTTAAGCTGTCGCAGGTGACGACGATACTGCCCGCTATCAATCAAGCCTAATATTATCCGTTCGGAAAAATCTGAGGTGCTGACAAGGGTGAGCATATTGAGGTCGCACAACGCCTTGGCCAGCGCCGCATTTGCGGCTAAATAACCCACTCGCAAGGCGGCTGACAGCGTCTTGGAAAATGTGCCAATATAGATGACGCGCTCCAACTGATCCAACATCGCCAAGCGGACCGCATCAGAAGACAGAATGTCCGCAAAGGGATCATCCTCAATCACATACAAGCCATATTGATCAGCCAGTTTGAGGATACGATGCGCCTTCGGCAGACTAAGGCCTCCTCCTGTTGGATTATGCGCCTGAGATTGTGTAAAGAATACACGCGGTTGATATTGACGGATTTTGCGCTCCAGATCTTGCATTTCTGGGCCATCTGGCTGGCGCCTAACTCCGACCAGCTTGACATCCGAAAATTTTAATTTGCCAAATAATGGATAGTATCCGGGGCAGTCCACCAGGGCCACGTCACCCGGCTGCAACAGCTGTCTGGCTACAAGGTCCAACGCATGGTTGGCACCGTGCGTGAGCATAATTTGATCCAGACTTGCCACGATCTCCCGCTCGTTAAGCATGTGTGCAATACGGTCTCGCAGCGGCCCAAACCCCCATGGGTTACCGTAACCATGCTGCATGCCTTTTTCAGGCTCCAGACTGGGCAAACGCCCTGCGCGATGTAAATCAAATTTCTCCATCCAGGCTTCTGGAGGGCGGCCATCACCGATACGGACGCGATAATCGCGAACCAATTGTTCCCGCAACAATGAAACGGTATCGACAGCCTGGGCAACTTCATGCACACGCTTTACAGACGGAGGCTGGTGTCGAAAGACAACGTAGTAACCAGATCCGGGGCGCGATTCCAAATACCCCATGGCAATCATCCGCTCGTACGCTTCGACGACCGTGTTTCGTGAAAAACCATATGCTTCGGCAGCCGCGCGAATAGACAACACACGGCTACCCGGCGCAAACAGGCCTTGCTGGATCTGTGTTGTCACGGCTGACACGACTTGGTCGATGCGACTCGTAAACATTGAATTACTTTTCTCTCAAAACAAACAACAAACCGTACCCATCATTGATAGGTACGGTTCCTCCACCAAACCTTTACTGTACCTTGTTTTGACAGGGATTCCTCACTACGATGGACTGGATACAGAACCCACGCCAATTCACAACACTCAGCACAACCATCATGGCTGTCCTGAATAATCGGAGGAGATCAATGACAACAACCAATCGTCGTACAGTACTCAAGACACTTGGTTTTGGTGCCGCAGCCGTAGTAGCAGCCCCTAGGCCCGCCCGTGCCCAAGACAAGGTCCAGTGGCGTATGCAGGCCCTCTGGGATGGCGGCACCATGCCACAAGACTTCGAGAAATTTTTTGTGGAACGCGTAGCAGCGCTGACTGATAACGCGTTTGAAATTGAACTGTTTTCAGCCGGGCAGCTCGTACCCGCTGCCGAAGCCTTCGATGCAGTACGCGGCGGCGCATTTCAAATGATGAAGACATTTGACGGCTACGAGGCCGGAAAAATTCCTGGACTGGCTTTTACCAGCACCGTACCCTTTGGTTTTCCCCAAGGGGACCAGTATGAAGCCTGGTTCTATGAGCTTGATGGCCTTGAGTTGGCACGAGAAGCTTATGCGCCTGCAGGTCTTCGTTATATCGCACCGACGGTATACGGCCCCGAGCCTATCCACTCCAAGGTGCCAATCAAGACTATTGCGGACATGAAAGGCACTAAAGGGCGGTTTGTTGGGCTGGCATCAACAGTTATGGGTGACTTGGGTGTGTCAGTCTCACCTCTACCTACAAACGAAGTGTATTCTGCACTGGATAAAGGGGTGATCGATATTGCCGACCGAGGCGATCTAACCGCCAACCTGGATGCTGGCCTTGACGAAGTAGCCAAATATATCGTTATGCCTGGCCCGCACCAGCCCTCTACCGCCACCAGCTATGTGGCACACCAGGGCGCGTACGATCAGCTTCCTGATCCTTTTAAGGCAGCGCTTGAATCCGCAGCACGAGAAACTTCTGCAGCCCTGCGCCAGCACATCATGGTGGCGGATGGCAAGGCATTGGCGAAATTCAAAGACGCTGGTGTTGAGATTTCCCAACTGGACGAAGATGACGTCGCAGAGGCACGTGCACAAGTCGTTGAAACCTGGAAAAAGGCCACCAAGGACAACGATAACGCCAAGAAAATGCTCGATAGTCAAATGAGCTTTCTTAAAGAGCTTGGCTTGCTTTAAGCACTCTGCCTTCATGGCAAAACTGGGGTCGTCTGCCATCCTGTAAGCGGTGGGCGACCCCGCCATTGCTGTCGTTTGTCTATGCCGAAGCTTCTCAGTTACTACACCAACAGCATCACTGCCATTAACCGCCTGTTTTTTTATCTGGCGGCGACACTCATGGTTGTGATTGTGCCCGTGATGCTATACGAGGTCTTCAGCCGCTATCTTTTCAATGCACCAACTAAATGGGGCATGGAACTGGCCTTGCTGATGTTTGGTCCCTATTTTCTTTTTGGCGGACCTTATTTGCTGCACCTAAAAGGTCATGTCAATCTTGATGTGTTGCATCAACGGGTGTCCCCAAACGTAGCACGCGTGCTTGACCTGTTTAATCAGGTCATCATCATGGTTTTTTGCGGCATTCTTTTTGTCTACGCCTGGCCCTTAGCCATCCAGTCGTTCGAGTTTCGGGAAACCTCGTTCTCCGCATGGAATCCGCCAGTCTGGCATGTCAAATTCACTGTACCGATTGCTGTTGCACTCTTAGGCGCCCAAAGCCTGGCGGAGTTTCTGCAGCTGCTTTTCAATAAGCCTGTCAGACAGGGCACTGATTCATGACACCCAACACCATTTTGCTGATCATGTTCGGCGGCCTGACCGTCCTCATGATCTCCGGGCTGCCGATTGCCTTTGTCCTAGGCGGCTTATCCCTTCTGCTAACCGTCACACTCTGGAATCCAGAGGCCGTCGTGCTGATGGTGCTGCAGGTCTTCGACACCATGCGTTCCGAAGCCTTGCTGGGTATCCCACTGTACATACTTATGGCTGGTATCCTGCAGCGCTCTGGGGTTATTGAAGATCTTTACCGGGCCATGGAACTGTGGTTTGGCCGTTTACGGGGCGGCCTTGCCATTGGGACTGTTGTCATCTGCGTTGTGATGGCCGCCATGACGGGAGTCGTCGGTGCAGCTGTCACAGCCATGGCGGTATTGGCGATGCCGGAAATGCTCAAACGCGGCTATGATGCCCGATTGGTAACGGGGACGATATGCGCATCCGGGACACTGGGCATCCTCATCCCACCATCAGTATTGACCATTGTGTATGCCGTAACCGCCCAGGTTTCGATTGGACAGATGCTGATTGCCGGGCTGGTGCCAGGCCTGATTTTGGCCACCCT
>DAHVSI010000077.1 GCA_027324645.1 Castellaniella sp.
AGTTCGAGTTCGGTCTGGATAGCAGCAATACCCTACATCTCATGGACGAGGTCCTGACGCCTGATTCCTCGCGTTTCTGGGCTGCTTCAGCATACACAGCCGGATCAAATCCTCCATCATTCGACAAACAGTTTGTGCGCGACTGGCTGCTCACACAAAAGTGGAACCGTCAGGCGCCTGCGCCCCGTCTACCCCATGATGTCATTGAGCAAACCTCACTCAAGTATCAAGAGGCGTTTGACAGACTGACCGGAGCATCGCATGGCTAATAACCCTGCATCCCCAAGCGACGCATTGCCTGTGCAGGTCGGGATCATCATGGGGTCAGCAAGCGACTGGCCCGTGATGGAACAGGCAGCCCAGATGCTTGAGCAATTTAATGTAGTCTATGAAACCAGGGTGGTCTCGGCCCATCGCATGCCGCTCGATATGGTCGACTATGCCCAGCAGGCTGCCAAACGAGGCTTGCGTGCCATCATCGCAGGGGCTGGCGGCGCGGCCCACTTGCCGGGCATGGTGGCTGCACTGACACCGGTGCCGGTGTTTGGTGTGCCGGTTCCGTCCCGTCACCTTCAGGGTCAAGATTCACTGCTGTCCATCGTGCAAATGCCCAAGGGGGTCCCTGTGGCCACGTTTGCTATCGGGCAGGCCGGTGCAGCCAACGCGGCCTTGCATGTAGTCGCCTGTCTGGCCACCACTGATGCGGCCATGCAGCAGCGGCTGGCTGAATTTCGCGAGAATCAAACTCTCGGCGCACGCAATATGGTTGTGCCGCCTTCCCAGGAACAAGGCGGGCAAGTATGACCAAGCTTCATGACACCTCCGCACCGGTTATGCCCGGTCAGTGGCTGGGCATGCTTGGGGGCGGCCAGCTGGGCCGCATGTTTTGTCATGCAGCCCAGCAAATGGGCTACCGTGTGGCCGTGCTCGACCCTGACCCGGCCAGCCCGGCAGGCGCAGTGGCTGATTGGCATATCCAGCAGCCTTACGATGAAACAGACGCTCTGGATGCGCTGGCACAACGGTGCCTGGCTATCACAACAGAGTTTGAAAATGTCCCGGCGCAAAGCCTTGCGTGGCTTGAAGAACGTGTAGTTGTCAGGCCTAACGCCAGTGCCGTGGCGGTGGTACAAGACCGCATCCGCGAAAAAGCCTTCTTTGTCGAGGCCGGCGTGCCGGTGGCACCTTACGCCGAAATTATCCACGAACGCGACTTGGACCAAGCGCCTGTCGACCTTTTTCCCGGCATTTTGAAAGCGGCGCGGTTTGGCTACGACGGCAAAGGTCAGGTCCGCGTCCAGAGCGTGGCCGAGGCGCATGCTGCCTGGCACGAGCTGGGCGGTGTGGCTTGTGTGCTGGAAGCGCTCATGCCTTTAAAGCAAGAAGTATCGGTTGTGCTGGCGCGTGATCACCGTGACCATATCGCTTGCTACCCAGCAACTGCCAACGAACATCGCGACGGCATCCTGGCCGTGTCCACTTCCGACGCTCTTGAGCCGTCTAGTCCGCTGGCATCCCAGGCGCGTGATGCGGCAGCCGCTATCGCCCGGCAGCTGGACTATGTGGGCGTGATGTGTGTTGAGTTTTTTATTCTTGAAGATAACAGGCTGGTTGCAAACGAAGTGGCACCCCGGCCCCATAACAGCGGTCACTACACCATGGATGGCTGCCTCTGCAGCCAGTTCGAACAACAGGTGCGCATGGTTGCTGGCATGCCTGTGGGGCCCACCGGCAACACTCACAGCACAATCATGCTGAATATTCTGGGCGATATCTGGTTTCAGGATGGTGCTGACGAACCCCGTGAGCCTGCCTGGGACCAGGTATTGGCCATCCCTGAAGCCCGGTTACACCTGTACGGTAAAACCCAGGTCAGGCACGGTCGCAAAATGGGTCACGTGAATATTGTGGCAGACAACCTGGCTCAGGCCCGTCTGGCCGCGTCCAACGTGGCCGGTATTCTTGGTATCGCCTGGCACGATCATGCCTGAACGGGCCAACGGTAAAACTTTGTCCCCAACGGCTCGTCTTGCTATCGATCACGCCGTGCAACGGCTCCTTGATGGCGGCCTGGTTGCCTTTCCGACCGAGACGGTTTACGGACTGGGCGCTGACGCAGAGACGCCCAAAGCAATACAAAAAATATACGCAGCCAAAGGGCGGCCCAGCACACATCCCCTGATTGTCCATGTAGGGCCCGAAGCAGACTTGGCCTACTGGACAACACGCCTCAGCGGCCACGCACGTGCGCTGGCCGATGCATTCTGGCCAGGGCCGCTGACGCTCATTTTGCCACGCGCCTCCCATATTCCCGACGCAGTCAGTGGTGGCCAGCAAACCCTTGGACTGCGCTGCCCGTCACACCCCGTCGCACAAGCGCTGCTGACGGGTTTTGCAACTAGACGTCCAGGCGGACACGGCGGCGTTGCGGCGCCGTCTGCCAATAAATTTGGACAGGTCTCACCAACGCATGCCGATCATGTGCGCGCCGAATTTCCCGAGCTGCTTCCGGATGAACTGATGGTGCTTGAGGGTGGGCCTGCTGACGTGGGCATCGAGTCTACGATTGTTGATGTGTCCGGGACGGATTCTGACTTTGTGCCCGTGTTGTTGCGTCCTGGGCACATTACCGCTCAGCAGCTGGCCCAGGTGCTTGGTACGTTGCCCGGGTCGCCACGTGCAGAGTCCCCCCAGGTATCCGGTAGCCTGAAGGCACATTACGCACCCCGAACGCCGCTGCGTGTGTTGCCCAGGCCTTTGCTGGATAGTGCTATCGACCAGGCACCTGAAGGCTGCCGGGTTGCTGCTGTTGTATTCGATACGGCAAAACAGCAGCAGGGCAGGCAAGACGTTGACTATCTGCTTTGCCATGGATCGCCGCAAGCTTATGCCCGTGATTTGTATGCACAGTTGCGTCGGCTGGACCACCAGGGCTACGACCTGTTGCTTTTTGAACTGCCACCCCGCACAGCTGCCTGGGCCGCGATTCATGACCGTTTGGGCCGCGCTGCAGCCGCCTTTCAGCAAAGCCTGTAAGGCTTTATTTGCTACGCGGTAGCGACCAGGTGCTGATTGCATGGGCAACCATGGTCGCCCCATTGTGTTCGGCGGCGCTTTCTGGATAGAGCCTGACTTCCCCCACTGTAAGACGGCCAGTCTTGACGACATCAGCCCGTGCCACTATGCCACCAGGCGGGACGCCCCTGACGAAGTTGATACTCAGGCTGGCTGTGACTGCCTCCGGTTTGCCCGTTGCACTAACCACTGCTGCGTACAACGCCATATCGGACAGTGCCATCAGCATGGGGCCTGCTACAACGCCCCCTAGTCGAGTATGAGAAGGGTCAGCCGGCAAGCGCAACTGCGCGGTTCCATCCTCCAGCGCCACAATTTCAATGCCAATAAGTGCTGCAAAGGGATGTTGTTCCTTCAGTAACTGTTGAAAATCAGCCACTGTGACCTGTCCGGACTCAAAAGCCAAACCGTGCTCCTTGAGGAAAATCAAAAGCCTGCATAACGTAAGAACCTAAAATAATAAGCGTTAATTGGAGTAAATACCTATGGACAAATCCAGCAGTGTGCCTCCCAAAGGGTGCGATACTGGCAAGCGTGGCTTTTTGCGCCAACTGGCTGGCTTGGGTGCCGGTGCGACAATCATACCGATTATCCCTGAAACCGCCCGAGCCGACCAGCAACCTCCCAGACGCCCGGGCATAGAGGGTAAGCGCTACGGCATGGTCGTGGACATTCGAAAGTGTATTGGCTGCCAGGCCTGTACAGTCAGCTGCTCAATTGAAAACGAACCGCCCATTGGACAGTTCCGTACCACTGTATTGCAGTACGAGGTGGACTACGACGATACAGAAAGTCCAGCCATGGTCAGCTTGCCGCGTCTGTGCAATCACTGCGACAACCCGCCATGCGTCCCGGTCTGTCCGGTGCAGGCAACGTTTCAGCGTGAAGATGGCATCGTGCTCGTGGATAACGAGCGCTGTGTCGGTTGCGGTTATTGCGTTCAGGCTTGCCCCTATGACGCCCGGTTCATCAATCACGAAACTCAAACAGCCGACAAATGCACGTTTTGCGAGCACCGGCTGGAGGTAGGCCTGCTGCCTGCCTGTGTGGAAAGTTGCGTGGGCGGTGCACGGGTGATCGGTGATCTCAACGATCCTGACAGCCAGATTTCCCAAACCCTTGAAGCCCACCGGGATGAAATCAAGGTGCTTAAGCCTGAAATGGGTACGGCGCCTCACGTTTTTTATATCGGTCTGCCGGACGAATTCGTCCACGGCGTGACGGGCCAGGCCAGTGTGCGTCTCCTGGCTGAAGAAGATCTTTAACAAGGATGGCATCATGCGGATTATTGAGCTGCTGACCCCAGCCTACGACGTGGCCTGGCTACCTTGGGCAGTCCAGTACTTTTTCCTGATTGGCATTGCCGCAACCACGGCAGTGACCGCTGCCGTCCTGGTTTTAGCCGGCCATCACAAGGGCCATCGGCCAGCCTTGCTGACGGCAGTTATCGCGTTGCTGGCCGTCACTGCCATTGCGGCGCCTGTCTCGCTGCTGGCCGATTTGCACCAGCCTGCACGATTCTGGCATTTTTACGCGTATCCAGCGCCCTGGTCGTGGATGTCTCTGGGTGCATTTTTACTGCCAGTGTTTGTGGGTCTGTCCTGCCTGTTTTGCCTACTGTGGTGGCTGGGCCGGACAGCAGCCATGAAAGTGTTGTCTGTGTTGCTGATTGCCTCGGCAGTGTCTGTGCTTGTGTATACCGGCATGGAGGTCATGGTGGTGCGGTCCCGCCCTCTGTGGCATACGCCTTTCTTGCCAGTCAATTTTGCCCTGACGGGCTGGTTGGCGGCATTGGGCGCTCTCTGGGTCATGGCGCGGTGGTTGCCGGCGGGCCTGGCCGGCATGCCGGTGGTGCTGCTGAAACGCCTGTCTCAGGCTTCCGTACTGCTGCTGATGGTGTGCGCTATGGCGTGGGTCGTACGAGGACTCACGGGGTCGGAGCCCTCATTTACGGCAGCCATTCAGTTATTTGAAGACTTTCCCGTCTGGAGGCTGGGCCTGTTCGGTTCGGTATTGACTGGTTTGCTTATCGGAGCGCTTGTCATGTTGCCTGCCCGACTGCTATCGGGCTATTGGGCTAGCCTGATGCTGGGCATCATCATGATGGCGGCAGCATGGATGTTCCGCTGGATTATTTTCATGGCGGTGCAGGGTGTGCCCAAGTATGGAGCAGGTCTTTATCTGTACACCATGCCGCTGGGTGCAGACGGCCTGGCAGGCATGCTGGGCATGCTGGGACTGTGTGTCGCACTGATCTGCGGCGTCACCCTATTGCTGCAACGATTCCCCTCCCCACTGACTACAGCGGCGGCAGCAGTCGGCCGCCGTTGAACGAAGGACAACTATGAGCAGGAAAACTGACAACAGCAAGCCGGCCAGCCCGCAGCGACGCAACATGCTGGTACGGGGTGGTCTGGCCGCCGGCGGGGCCGCAGCGTTTGTCGCCGGCTACCATGACACGCTGGGCAAGGCTGCCAAAGGCTTGGTGACAGGCAGTTCGGGCAGTGTGCCGGCCAGTGCTACGCGGGGTAACTCACTTAAACCCGAATTCCTTATTGATCCGGATACCGGGGCACTCAGCACCCAGCCCGGACAAATCGTAGCGCCCTCTACCTGTCTGGGCTGCTGGACACAATGCGGTGTACGGGTACGGGTTGATGTAGAAAACAACCGCATCATGCGCGTGGCCGGTAATCCTTATCACCCGTTGGCCACCACGCAGCCGGCTGCCATGGACCAGCCGGTACGTGATGTGTACGCCATGCTGGGGGGAGAAAACGGGCTGGAAGGGCGTGCCACCGCCTGTGCCCGGGGTGCCGCCATGCTTGAGCAACAAACCAGTCCCCATCGCGTGCTCCAGCCATTGAAGCGTGTTGGGCCGCGTGGCTCCGGTAAATGGCAGACTATTTCTTTCGAACAGCTGATCGAAGAGGTGTGCGAAGGGGGCGACTTGTTTGGTGAAGGGCATGTGGACGGTTTGCGGGCAATCCGTGATACCGAGACCCTGATTGATCCGGATAATCCCGAGTACGGGCCTAAATCCAACCAGTTGCTGTTTACTGATTCAGCCAACGAGGGCAGGACACCCCTGGTCAAGCGCTGGGTCAATCAGTCGTTTGGTACCGTCAATCACAGCAACCACGGCTCATACTGCGGCCAAAGCTTTCGTATTGGGGCGGGTGCCGCACTGGGCGATCTGGTCGGGCAACCTCATGGCAAACCCGACTGGACACATGCCAGGTTTGGCTTGTTTCTGGGTACGGCGCCAGCCCAGTCGGGCAACCCATTTCAGCGCCAGGGGCGCGAACTGGCCGAAGCCCGGTCGCGTGCCGATGAGGCACTGCGCTATGTGGTGGTGTCCCCCATTTTGCCCACGTCATCAAGCTTTGCTGCAGGCTCAGGCAACCGATGGGTCCCGGTCAGGCCGGCGACCGATCTGGCCTTGGCGCTGGCATTGATACAGTGGATACTCGACAACGAACGATACAACCAGGATGCACTGTCGTTGCCCAGCCACGAGGCCATGCGCAAGCATGACGCGGCATCGTGGACCAATGCCAGCCACCTGATTGTGGCTGACCCAGACCATCCCAGGTACGGTACCTGCTTGCGCGGCACCGATATGGGCCTGGACGATGAAGACGCCAAAGATTTGTACATTGTCCTGGACGAAGCAGGCGAGTGGTCGACCCATACTGATACGGACCGTGCGCAGATTATGGTCGATACCCATATTCGGGTTCCAGGTCTGAATGATGAACCTGTCCATGTCCGTTCTTCGCTGGCCATGTTGCGCGAAACCGTGGACCAGAAAACACAGCAGGACTATGCTGAGCTATGTGGTGTGCCGGTTGAAGAGATTGCAGCGATCGCCGATGAATTGACCAGCTATGGGACCCGGGCAGCGGTGGATGCCCACGGCGGCACCATGAATGGATCGGGCTTTTATACCGCCTACGCCATTGCCATGCTCAACACCCTTATTGGCAACCTGAATGTGCGTGGCGGCCTGGTGCTTGATGCTGGTCCTTTTGGTCCCTTTGGAAAAGGACCCCGCTACAATTTCGCACAATTTGAAGGAAAAATTGCACCCCAAGGTGTTGCTTTATCACGTCACCGATTTCGTTATGAGGCATCAAGCGAGTACAAGCGCAAGCGTGATGCCGGGGACAATCCTTACCCGGCACAGGCGCCCTGGTATCCGGCACCGGGCGCATTAAGTAGCGAGATGCTGGCATCCGGCATGTCCGGTTATCCGTATCCGATCAAGGCATGGATCAACCACATCAGCAATCCGGTCTATGCGATTGCAGGGTTTCGCAATGCCATGCTCAAACAGCTGCGTGATCCGTCTGTTGTGCCGCTGATCGTGTCGATTAACCCATTTATCAACGAAACCAGCGCTGAATCGGACTACATCGTCCCCGATACATTGACCTATGAAAGCTGGGGAATAGGCGCTCCCTGGGCCGATGTGGTGGCCAGGTCTTCAACGGTCCGATGCCCCAGCGTGCAGCCTGCGGTTGCCCGGACGGCTGGTGGCCAGCCCGTCAATCTTGAAGCTTTTCTGTTTGCCTGCGCATTGCGGCTGGATATGCCAGGCTTTGGCAAGGGCGTACTGGCCGATCAAGAAGGCCGCCGGCACGACCTGATGGACGCACAAGACTTCTATCTTCGCGGCGCAGCCAATATTGCCTTCGCTGGCAAGCAACCTGTGGGCGAGGCCAGTGACGACGATTTGGCCCTGACAGGTGTCGATCGCTACGCTGCACTGATGCAGGAACGGCTGCAGCCTGATGAGTGGCGTCATGTGGCCATGGTCTACAGTCGGGGCGGACGCTTCGATAGTCTGGACGATGCCTGGGACGAAGGCCAAATCCGTGATCGTTACGTGACGCCTTTGCAGGTATGGAACGAAGAGTTGGCCGGCATGCGGCATAGCATGACCGGCGAGCGCTACAGTGGTTGTCCTGCCTGGTATCCAACCCGGCTGGCCGATGGTCAAGCCATGCGCGACCGCTACGTTGAAAGCGAGTGGCCTTTTCTGCTCACCTCTTACAAATCCAACCTGATGAGCTCAATTTCCATTGGGGCGTCACGATTGCGGCAGGTGCACCCGCACAACCCAATTTCCGTGAATCGTGCTGATGCCAAGGCGCAAGACATTCGCAATGGAGACAAAATCCGGATTGTGACCCCGGGGGGTGAGATTACTGGTGTGGCGCTGGTGCGCGATGGCGTGATGCCCGGCGCGATTGCCATCGAGCATGGCTACGGCCATCGGGAGCTGGGCGCACGCTCGCACACGATTGACGGCACCAGCCAGCCTGCAGATCGTTCTCTGGGGGCGGGCGTTAATATCAACGACCTGGGCTTTGCCGACCCTACCCGCAACGATGTACGCAACACTTGGATCGACTGGGTCTCTGGTGGTGTGGTGCGCCAGGGTTTCCCGGCGCGCCTTGAAAAGCTGGTGTCGGCTTAGTCAGAAAGCAGTTCAAGACGTTCCTTGGCGGTTTCGGCCGCTGAGGTATCCGCATAATCCTCGACAATGCGCTCAAGCGACGCCTTGGCACCATCCAGGTCGTCCATTTCGATCTGACTGGCGGCAATGATCAAGAGGGCGTCAGCGGCGCGTGGGTCATCGGGATGGTTGCTTATGAGCTCGCGCAGGCCCTTGACCGAGTCGCTGAATGCCTTGGTGGCGTACTGGCTGCTGCCGCGATAAAAGCGGGCCTCGGATGCAAGAGGGCTGTCCGGATAGGCATCGATAAACATATCGAACCCACCAATCGCCTGTTCGTACTCACCCTTCTGGAAGTGTTCAATGGGCGCCTCATAAGCCGCTTTTTCTTGTGGATCCGAGACCTTGGACAAGTTGTCTTCGGTGTCGCTGTCGGCGTCACGGTGCAGGCCCGCTTCCCACTTCAGCTGCTCTATTTTGCCGCGCAGCGACATGACTTCTGTCTTTAGGGACTCAATTTGCTCCGCGAAATCGAGCCGGATGCGGCGTTCTTGCTCGGCCATTTGGTGCACTTGCTCGCGCAGATCGAGTATGGCCCGACGGGCCTCGTCGTCGGCAAGGGCATGTGCGGGAGAGCTTGCAAGCATGGCGGTAACCAGGCTGCCTGCTAGTGTCAGTCGTAGGGCATTGGAAGAAAGCATCATGAAAAGACCTGTCCAGATAAAAACGCCGCGGCGACTGTAGCCGCCACGGCGCTATGAAGAACGGTTGTACAGTCGTTCTATATATTACTGTTGATATTCAATATCCGCACGTCTGTTTTCAGCGTAGTCGGCGTCGGTGTGCCCAAGTGCCTTGGGCCGTTCTTTACCAAAGCTGATGGCTTCAATCTGGGAGTCATTAACACCCAAAAGCGTCATCATGCGACGCACGGCGTCTGAGCGGCGCTGCCCAAGTGCCAGGTTGTATTCTGAGCCGCCACGTTCGTCGGCATGGCCTTCGATACGTACATCCTGGTCAGCGTTACTGCTCAGGTACTTAGCGTGGGTTTCGACCAGATCCCGATACTGGTCGGGAATTGAATAACTGTCAAACTCGAAATACACCGAACGGTTTTGAGCCAGTGGGCTTTCGGGATCAAACGGATCCATGACAACGCCGCTGGAGCTGGCGGCGTCATCGCCATCGCCGGAGCGCGAGCCCTCCTGTTCATCAAGCGGAACCGAGCTACAGGCCGCGAGGATTGCGGCTAAAGCAGAGATCGCGAAAAAGTTGAGTGTACGCGCGTTCATTTGTTTTCCTTTAAAAAATCACCATGTGATCAGTTAGTGAACGGGCCCCAGACGGGTTCCCGAACTTTTCCATTAAGGGCCGACAGCGTTTGGTGAACACGGCCATCTACGGATGTGACTGCCAGAACGCTACGGCCTCCTTCTATTGAGCTATACAGAATCTGCATGCCGTTAGGCGCAAAGCTGGGCGACTGGTCATCAGAACCATCCGTCAGCACGTCTTCCGCATCGCTGTCCAAATCGAGCAAGGCAATGCGATATGCGCCATCTCTGCGTGTAACGTACACCAGATAGTCCCCGTCTGGCGAGATGGACGGTGAAATATTGTAACTACCCCTGAATGTCAATCTGTTGGCCTCACCGCCACTGGCAGGGACTTTATAGATCTGAGGATTGCCACTGCGGTCGCTGGTGAAAATAAGGGATTTTCCATCGGGCGTATAGTGAGGCTCGGTATCAATCAGGGGGGATTGCATGACGCGCTCGAGGCCCGACCCATCACTGTTCATGGTATATATTTGCGAAATCCCGTCCCGGGACAACACAAGAGCCAGATTCTGCCCATCAGGTGACCAGGTCGGTGCACTGTTATTACCTTTGAAGTTGGCAACGGGCTCGCGCTTGCCTGTAGACAGCGTTT
>DAHVSI010000080.1 GCA_027324645.1 Castellaniella sp.
TGGGTGACGAGGTAGAGCCGCGTCGTGCTTTTATCGAGACCCACGCCATGCAGGCTGTAAACCTGGATATTTAAACCAGCTGCTGATAGCGAAAGCAATTGGTGGTGTGTTGCATTAGCACCCCAATTGCTTGTAGGTAGGCGTGGCAGATGGTAGGCCCAACAAACTTGAAGCCCGCGTGTTTAAGGCGTTGGCTAAGCAAGGTTGATTGGGGGCTTGTGGACGGCACGTCATGATGGTCAGCAAAGTGGCTGACCAGGCGTTGCCCGTCCGTAACAGACCACACAAAATCCACCGGATCGGCCAAGTGTTGCCAAGCTTGAGCATTGCTGCGTGCCGCCCACAGTTTACGGCGGTTGCGGATAATTCCCGGATCAAGCATGAGCTGCTCCAGGTCGGCATCGTTCATCCGGGCCACAGCGGCGGGATCAAAATCGAAAAACACCTGATTAAAGCGAGCGCGTTTCTTTAATATGCTCAGCCACGACAGGCCGGCCTGAAAACCCTCTAAAATCAGCATTTCGAACAGGTGGTGGGCATCGTAAGAGGCAACACCCCATTCATTGTCGTGATAATGAATGTAGTCAGGGTCGTTGGTGCACCAGTGGCAGCGATTCATGGCATGGTCCAAAAACAAGATGAGCAACCATTCTATCCGTACGCGCCGCGTGGCACACCTGGATATGGATGCTTTTTACGCATCCGTCGAACTACTTAGATATCCGGAATTGCGTGGATATCCTGTCATCATTGGTGGCAGGGACAAACCTCCAACAACAGATCGGGATGGCAACCGGAAATTTGCCCGAATGCGCAATTATGCGGGTCGGGGTGTGGTGACCACGTCAACGTATGAGGCGCGTGCCCTGGGTGTGTTTTCTGCCATGCCCATGATGCGGGCGGCCGAGCTGGCGCCGGATGCCATTCTGTTGCCAGTAGATTTTGCCCGGTACCGCGCTTATTCCAGGCGGTTCAAGCAAACTGTGGCACAACTCACCCCGGTGATTGAGGACCGGGGGGTGGATGAAATCTATATTGAATTGACTGATCACGAAGGGTCGTCGGAGCACTTGGCAAACCAGTTGCGCCTTGCCGTAAAAGAGGCAACAGGGCTGACATGCTCTATTGGTGTGGCGGCAAACAAGTTGTTGGCCAAAATAGCTTCTGAAATCAATAAGCCGGATGGCGTGACTATTTTGTCCGATGGGCAGATTGAAACACTGATTTGGCCGATGCCTGTGTCGCGTATCAATGGTGTTGGACCCAAGGCCAATGCGCGGTTGGCGGAATTGGGTATTCATACGATTGCCGATGCCGCCAATGCTGATCCGTCAACATTGCAGGCTCACTTTGGACTGCGGTTTGCCCGGTGGCTGTTGGGTGCGGCACACGGCAAGGATAACCGGCCCGTTGTGACGCGTCCGCAGACCAAATCAGTCAGCCGGGAAACCACGTTTGAGCGTGACCTGGACGTTGTACGGGACCGGGCAGTGCTGTCAGGGGTATTCAGGCAGATGTGTGAAAGACTGGAGCAAGACCTTGCCAAGAAACAGGTGCAGGGCTATACGGTTGGCATCAAATTGCGCTTTGATGATTTCCGGACGGTTACCCGCGACATCACGCTTGAAGATGCTGCGCATGAGGCTGTGCAAATCCATGCGGCAGCCGGCCAGTGCCTGAAACGTGTGGACTTCGATCGCCGCATTCGGCTGTTTGGGATTCGTGTCAGTAAATTAATGCCACGATCTGACGGGGCAGACACCCTGATGCAACAGCTTGAACTGGACTATTGATGGCATTCGTCATGTGGATGTCGCATAATGCCAGACTGGAAACAAATAACAAAGGACTGGCGGCATGCCGTTGAAAGACTGGTTGACGGCCTTGGTGGTGATCATGGCATGGGGCGTGAATTTTGTCGTGATCAAACTGGCCCTGACCGAGATACCGCCTATGCTGTTGGGTGGCATGCGGTTTACGCTTGTCGCCATTCCCGCAATATTTTTCATTCCCAAGCCGGCGTTGCCCTGGCGCATTATTGTGCTTTATGGCGCTACTATCAGCCTGGGTCAGTTCACCTTTTTGTTCACAGCAATGTATCAGGGGATGCCAGCCGGACTGGCGTCGCTGGTTCTGCAATCCCAGGCATTTTTTACCGTTCTTATAGCCGCTGTATTGCTGGGTGAGCCTATCAGGCGTCAAAACGTTATTGGCGTCACATTGGCCGGATGCGGCCTGGCGCTTATTCATCAGGCGGCTGCGCCGGGCAGTGTGCCCCTGGTTGGTTTGCTGTTGACCCTATTGGCCGCCTTCAGCTGGTCATGTGGCAATATTGTGGTCAAGGTAGCCGGCAAAACCGATATGCTCAAGCTGGTTATCTGGGGCGCCATGGTACCGCCCATACCCTTTTATTTATTATCCTGGCAAATTGAAGGCTGGCCGGTTATTAGCCATAGTCTGCGCCACATTGGCTGGGTGGGCATCCTGACATTGCTGTATCTGGCTGTAGTGGCAACTACGTTGGGGTTTGTATTGTGGGGTCGCTTGCTTAACCGACATCCGGTTAGCAAGGTGGCGCCGTTAAGTTTGCTGGTGCCCGTTGTGGGGCTGGTTTCTGCCGCACTTTTGCTGGGTGAAAAGCTGGTGTGGCTTCAGTGGCTGGGCGGTTTGGTCGTTCTGCTTGGACTGGCCATTAATACGTTTGGATTATCGTTACGGGGGTGGCGGCGCAGTTCCGTTGCAGCCCAGCGGTAAAATGGACATTGATTACATTACATCTATAAGGTAGGTATATGGAACTGGATCAGGCGGGTATTCGGGCATTGATGGACATTACGGCGCGCCCCGAACTGGTTTTTACAAGTGGTACGGGTTCCTGGATACAGGACCATCAGGGTAAACGGTACCTGGACTTTGTACAGGGGTGGGCAGTCAATTGCCTGGGGCATTGTCCGCCCGATGTCGTGCGGGCTATTAACGAACAATCTCAGCGGCTGCTTAATCCATCGCCCGCTTTTTATAATCAGCCTTCCCTGGATTTGGCACGCCGCCTGACGCAAGCATCGTGCTTCGATCGCATATTTTTTGCCAATAGTGGTGCCGAGGCCAACGAAGGGGCGATCAAGCTGGCGCGCAAGTGGGGACAGCTGCATCGCAACGGGGCCTATAAAATCATCACTTTCATTGATGGCTTTCACGGCCGGACGCTGGCAACCATGTCCGCATCGGGCAAGGCCGGGTGGGACACCAAGTTTGCGCCGCAGGTTGATGGGTTCATCAAGGCGCCCTTTAACGATCTGGAGGCCGTTGAGGCCCTGATTGACGACGAAACTGTGGCCGTGATGCTGGAACCCGTACAGGGGGAAGCGGGCGTCGTGCCTGCCGAAAACGATTTCGTGCGGGGGTTGCGCGAACTGACCCAACAGCGCAATATGCTGCTGATCGTCGATGAGGTGCAGTCCGGCATGGGTCGTACCGGCAAACTGTTTGGCTACCAGCATGCTGGCATTGAGCCCGATATCATGACGCTGGGCAAGGGCATTGGCGCCGGCGTGCCACTGGCTGCGCTTTGTGCTCGCGAATCGGTTTCCTGCTTTGAACATGGTGACCAGGGCGGCACCTATAACGGCAATCCACTTATGACTGCAGTTGGTGTTGCTGTGTTCGATGCGTTGACGGCACCGGGGTTCATGGAGTCCGTCAATGCACGCAGCCAGCAATTGTCATCTGGCTTGCTGACGTTGTCAGATAAATGGGCAATGAAAGGCGAGCGTGGCGCCGGTTTGTTGCGTGCGCTTGTTCTGGACGGCAACGATGCCGGAGAGATAGCTAATGCGGCAAGGGACCGTACCCCGGAAGGTCTGCTGCTGAATGCGCCCCGTCCAGATCTGCTGCGGTTTATGCCGGCACTGAATGTGACCGCCGATGAGGTGGACCTCATGCTGTCGTGGCTGGACGAATCCGGTGCAGCAGTGCGTGGCTGACCTGCGTTGTAGCCGTTAAAAAAGGGTGGCAGCCAGAAACTGGTTGCCACCCTTTGTAGTCAGGCTATGTATCGTGCCGAATCAGTGCACGGCTTAGCCTGCCTTGACCACCTGGCGCCACTGATGCAGCAATGGCTCGGTATAGCCACTAGGCTGCTCCAGGCCCTTGAAGACCAGATCACAGGCTGCCCGATAGGCTGCCGAGGTGTCAAAGTTTCCGGCCATGGGCTGGTACAGCGGATCACCCTGGTTTTGCTTGTCGACCACAGCTGCCATGCGCTGCATGGTTTGTTCAATTTGCTGTTTGGTCACGATGCCGTGGTGCAGCCAGTTTGCCATGTGCTGACTCGATATCCGCAGTGTGGCGCGGTCTTCCATCAGGCCCACGTCGTGGATATCAGGCACTTTGGAACAGCCAATACCCTGGTCAACCCAGCGTACGACGTAACCCAGAATGCCTTGGGCGTTGTTATCAAGCTCCTGCTGTTTTTCCTCGTCGGTCCAGCTGGTATCGGTGGCGACAGGAATAGTGAGCAACTTGTCGAGCAGGGGTTCGGTCTGACCTTCCATGCTTGCCTGCAGGGCCTGCACGTCGATTTGATGGTAGTGCAGGGCGTGCAGTGTGGCAGCTGTTGGTGACGGTACCCAGGCCGTATTGCCGCCGGCCTTGAGGTGGCCGATTTTTTGCTCGAGCATGGCGGCCATGAGGTCGGGCATGGCCCACATGCCCTTGCCAATCTGTGCGTTGCCGCGCAGTCCGCAGGCAAGGCCGACCTGGACGTTGTTGCGCTCGTAGGCGTCGATCCAGTCGGTCTGGCGCATGTCGCCTTTGCGTACCATGGGGCCGGCTTGCATGGACGTATGCATCTCGTCC
>DAHVSI010000008.1 GCA_027324645.1 Castellaniella sp.
CCTCGCGACCAATGGACCCCCCCGAGGCTACGGTACACATGGAAGACAGCGACCGCAGCAGCCCGTGCCGCACATACAGCCGGCCATCACCAATGGCGACGGACTCCATGTAGTCAGAATGGCGACCAGCACGCAAACGGCTGGCCAGCCACAGTAGCGTGCCCGCCGCCACACCACCCACAGCCGGCAGCAACAGCCGGCCATACCAAGGCAACCCGGTCATCACACCCACGATCGACCCGCTATTACCGGTTGCAAGCCGCTGCAGCAACGCCATGCCCTGATAAAACCCAATGGTCGTGAAGGCGGCCAGCACGCCCGCGAGCGCAGCCCAGGCCAGCATGGCCGGCAGGTCAGACAGCCACAGGTAACGAGCCAGGCGTCTGCGCAACCACTGGATACGAAGCCGTATCGTACGTATCGCAGCCGTGATAAATTGCGGACCAGTCTTCACAAACTTGCTATGACTCCATGTAAGGGTTTCAGACGATTACCCAGCCCTTGTCCTGTTGCGTTGCCGGGGGCAAACTTGGCAAACCATGACCACACCTTTAACAAAAATTCTTGTCGTTGACGACGATCCGGCTTTGCGTCAGTTACTGGCGGACTATCTTAATCGTCACGATTACGACACGCTGCTCGCGCCAGACGCCAGCGATTTGCCCGAGCGCATTGTGCGCTACTCGCCCGACCTGATCGTGCTTGATCGCATGCTGCCCGATGGCGATGGCGCCGACGCCTGCCGCCGGCTACGCCAGCAGGACGAGGACATCCCCGTCATTTTACTCACAGCACGCGACGAAACCGTCGACCGCGTCATTGGTCTTGAGGCCGGCGCTGACGATTACCTTGGCAAACCCTTTGATCCGCGCGAACTTCTGGCACGCATCGAAACGGTGCTCAGGCGTAAAAAAGGGGCGTCGGCCCTGACACGTAACGAGCCTATCTGTTTTGGTCCGTTTTTGTACGACCCGGTCACCCGCACGCTATCACGCAACGATGAGCCCATCCGGCTAACGGGCGGCGAAACCAATCTTCTGGAAGCTTTGGTCCGCAACCCGGGCAAGCCTCTTTCGCGTGAACGCCTCCTGGCGCTGGCCCGTGACGACGACGAAGGCGTGCGCAACGACCGCGCCATTGATATTGCCATCCTCAGATTACGACGTGTGATTGAAGAGGACCCTCGCCAGCCACGCTGGATCCAAACGGTATGGGGTGTCGGATACCGTTTTGCCCCGTAAGGTTGCCCAATCCATGCAAGGCTTGTTCACCCGGCTGCTACCGCGTTCATTGCGAGCCCAGATGGTGCTCCTGATCCTGGGCACCGTGATACTGGTCCAGGCTGCCACGTTTGCCACTATTTCATTGTCATGGCAAAAATTTACGCGTGAGGTTGCTGTTGATCTGACTGTCACCACATTGCGTACGCTGCGCAGTGCCCTGGCCGAGGTGCCTTCAGAACGGCAGGCAAAATTTGTTCAGCAGGCTTCCGGGGGCCGCTGGCGTCTATGGTCTCGCAGCCTGCCGTCTCATACACGTCTGGAGCACTCTAAAAAGTATCACCGCCAACACAAGCACAAAGGTGCCCATCAAAACTCCCGCGACAATACCCGTCTTGCCCTGCAATCGTTTATTGATACCCTGAACGACGAACTGGACGACGACACGCGCGTTGCCCTGTCCCATGGCCCTGATCCCAAGCTGTATATTTCACTCCTGGGCGAGGCCGATCTCGAAACAGAACCCTATAACCGAGACTGGCTGGTGATTCCGCTTGAACGCATTGCACCATCAGTCAATACACCGGTCATTGTGTTCTGGCTGGTCGGCATGGGTCTGTTCCTGATTCTGGCTGCAGCGTTTTCCTGGCACATTACCCGCCCCCTTACCCGTCTTGCCCGGGCCGCAGACCAATTGGCTGCGGGCGACCCTCAGCGCGTTGTCACTGGGGGCCCGCGTGAAACCCGGGTGCTGGGTGAACGTTTTAATGCCATGCTTGATACGCTGGCTGAGGCGGACGCAGTGCAGCGCACGCTCCTGGCGGGCCTGCCTCACGACCTGAAAGGCCCTTTGTCACGGATGTGGCTACGCATCGAGATGCTTGACGATCCGGCGTTGCAGGATGGCATGCGCAAGGACGTACAGGACATGCAACACATGGTGGACCAGTTCATCGGGTATGTGCGTGGTCACGACCCAGGCTCGTACCGCCTGAACGCCATGGACGTCCACGCCTGGCTGGATGAGAAAATCGCCCGCTGGCAAAGTGCAGGCAAGGATGTTCGCTTTATTGACCAGGCGGGCCAGCCTTTGACCATACAGGGCGATGCCCTGTCGCTTGACCGGTTACTGGATAACCTGATCACCAACGCCCTGACCCATGGACAGGAGCCTGTGGAAGTCACGCTGTCGCACACGTCTACGGACGTGCGCATGACAGTGCAAGATCAAGGCTCTGGCATCAGTACCGAGCGGCACGCCGAAGCCATGCGGCCCTTCTCGCGCCTGGACAATGCCCGCACACGCACAGGGTCGGTAGGGCTTGGCCTGGCTGTGGCCGAGGCCATTGCCAAAGGCCACCATGGCACCCTGCATT
>DAHVSI010000118.1 GCA_027324645.1 Castellaniella sp.
GCTGCACGAGGCCGGTTACGACCCGGCCCAAGGGTTTGTCGTGATTTCAAGCCGTGCCAGTTTCGAGATTGTGCAGAAAACGGCAGCTGCAGGCGTCTCCGCCGTTGTCGCGGTCTCCGCCCCGACCTCATTTGCTGTGGGGATGGCTACTGCCCTGAACGTCATGCTGGTGGGCTTTGCGCGGGACAAGGGCTTTACGGTGTATGCGCACCCGGACTACCTGTCTTCCTCCTAGTCACGCTACATAACGCCCTGCCGGCACAGCGGGCGGAGCTTTCCTAGGGTAATCCCGTAAAATCGTGCATGGCAATTTGCCAGTATCACTCCTATACTGAGTCCTCATAAGAGACGGGCTTGCAGGCCCATCTCGAATGATTCATTTCACCAGGAGGGCGCCATGCTCAATATGAACCGGCGACAGTTCTTCAAGGTGACAGGTACAACGCTGGCCAGTTCCAGCCTGACCTTGTTGGGGGCCGCTCCGGCACCAGCCCTGGCCGAGGTCCGCCAATACAAACTTGCGCGCATGACTGAAACGCGCAATACCTGTCCGTATTGTTCCGTAGCTTGCGGTGTGCTTATGTACAGCCTGGGCGACGGCAACAAAAACGCCGAACCACGTATCATGCATATCGAGGGCGATCCGGATCACCCCGTCAATCGGGGCACCTTGTGCCCAAAAGGGGCCGGGCTTACCGACTTCGTCAACAGTCCCAATCGCCTCAAGTATCCTGAGTACCGTGCGCCTGGTTCAGACAAGTGGGAACGCATCTCCTGGGATGATGCGCTTGATCGCGTAGCGCGTCTGCTTAAAGAAGACCGCGACGAAAACTTTGTCGAGCGCAATGACAAAGGCCAGAAGGTCAATCGCTGGCTTACCACGGGTATGCTGGCAGCCTCAGCCAGCTCAAACGAAACCGCCTACATCACGCACAAGGTATTCCGTAGCCTGGGTGGGCTCGCATTCGATAATCAAGCACGCGTCTGACACGGCCCCACGGTGGCAGGTCTTGCCCCAACGTTTGGCCGCGGCGCGATGACGAACCATTGGGTCGACATCAAAAACGCCGATATCGTGCTTGTGATGGGTGGTAATGCTGCAGAGGCACACCCCTGTGGATTCAAGTGGGTTACCGAAGCCAAGGCGCACAATAACGCCAAGCTTATCGTGGTCGACCCCCGGTTCACGCGTTCTGCGTCGGTGGCTGATTTGTACGCGCCAATCCGTACCGGGACGGACATCGTCTTCCTGGGCGGCGTCATCCGCTATCTGCTCGAAAACGACCAAATCCAGCACGAATACGTGCGCAACTACACGGACATGTCGTTTATCGTGCGCGAAGATTTCGCCTTTGATGATGGCATTTATTCGGGCTATGACGAAGATTCGCGTCAATACGATCCGTCCAGCTGGGAATACGAGCTGGATGACGATGATTACGTCCGTACCGACTCAAGCTTGCGTCATCCCCGGTGTGTGTACCAGCTGCTTAAAAAGCACTACGAAAAATACACCCCCGAAACAGTCGCAAGCATCTGTGGCACGCCCGAGGATAAATTCCTCAAGATCTGCGAATTACTGGCCTCAACCGCCACGACGGATCGTGCCGCAACCATCATGTATGCCCTGGGCTGGACGCAGCACACGGTCGGTTCACAAATGATCCGCACTGGCGCCATGCTGCAGCTGTTGCTGGGCAACATTGGTGTGGCTGGTGGTGGCATGAACGCCCTGCGCGGGCATTCCAACATCCAGGGCCTGACTGACCTTGGTCTCATGTCCAACCTGTTGCCGGGCTACCTTACGCTGCCCAACGAAGGCGAACAGCGCTACGAGGACTACATTGAGACTCGCACGCTCAAGCCCATGCGCAGTAACCAGCTTAGCTATTGGCAAAACTATCCCAAGTTCCATGTCAGCCTCATGAAGGCATGGTGGGGCGACGCGGCCCATGAAGACAATGATTGGGCCTACGACTACCTGCCAAAAATGGATAAGCCCTACGACATGCTGCAGGCCTACGAGCTCATGCATCAGGGCGAAATGAACGGGTATATCTGCCAGGGTTTCAACCCGCTGGCCGCAGCGCCTTACAAGGGCAAGCTGCTCGAGGCGTTCTCCAACCTCAAGTTCATGATCATCATGGACCCGCTTATCACCGAAACCTCTGAGTTCTGGCGCAACGTGGGCGAACACAACGACGTTGATTCAGCCAGTATCCAGACCGAGGTGATTCGTCTGCCAACCAGCTGCTTTGCAGAAGAAAACGGCACGCTGGTCAACTCGGGCCGCTGGCTGCAGTGGCACTGGAAAGGGGCCAACCCACCGGGTGAAGCCAAGCCGGATATTCAGATCATGGCGGGCATCTACGAGCGGATGCGCGCGCTGTACGAAGAAGACGGCGGTGCGTTCCCCGATCCCATCCTTGATTTGTGGTGGCCCTATGCCGAGCCAGGTGGTCCAACACCTGAAGAGCTGGCCCGTGAAATTAATGGCCGGGCTCTGACTGACATCGAAGATGACGATGGCAACGTCACACGCAAAAAAGGCGAGCAGCTTCCTGGCTTTGCCGAGTTGCGTGACGATGGCTCAACAATCAGTGGATGTTGGTTGTATACCGGTAGCTGGACCGAGCAAGGCAACATGATGGCGCGGCGCGATAACAGTGATCCCACTGGAATTGGGCAAACGCTTAACTGGGCCTGGTCATGGCCGGCCAACCGGCGCATCATGTACAACCGGGCGTCTGCCGACCTTGACGGCAAGCCGTTCAACCCCAAGCGTCCAATCATTCAGTGGGATGGCGAGGAGTGGATTGGTGCCGATGTGCCCGACTACAAGGTGGATGAAGATCCAGCAGACGGCATGGGCCCGTTCATCATGAACCCGGAAGGCGTTGCGCGTTTCTTCGCCCGCAAGGGTATGGCGGAAGGGCCGTTCCCCGTGCACTACGAGCCTTTTGAAACGCCGGTTGGCTACAACCCCTTGTTCCCCGATAACAAGCAGGCAACCAGCAACCCGGCAGCCCGTGTGTTCGACCAAGACCTCGAGACGATGGGTACGGTCGATGACTTCCCTTACGTGGGCACTACCTATCGGCTGACCGAGCACTTCCATTACTGGACCAAGCACGTCAGGCTCAACGCCATCCTGCAGCCCGAGCAGTTTGTCGAGATCGGCGAGGCGCTTGCCAAAGAAATTGGCATTGGCCATGGCGATCGCGTCAAAGTCTCGTCTTATCGTGGCTACATCAAGGCGGTGGCTGTTGTGACCAAGCGGATCAAGGCGCTCACCATTGAAGGTAAAACCGTTCATCAGGTGGGAATACCGCTGCACTGGGGCTTTGTCGGCCTGGCAAAACCCGGGTTCTTGGCCAACACGCTTACACCTTCGGTAGGGGACGGAAACTCGCAAACGCCAGAGTTCAAGTCATTCCTGGTCAACGTAGAAAAAGCATAGCAAGGAGCGACAGATGGCATTGCAATCACTTGATATCAAACGGCGCTCCGCAACGACAACACCGTCGCCAATGGCCAGGCAAGAGGCCATTGGTGGCGGGGTCGCCAAGCTCATCGACACCACAAAATGTATTGGCTGCAAGGCTTGTCAGGTAGCCTGCATGGAGTGGAACGATGTGCGTGACGAAATCGGCACGAACGTGGGGGTCTATGACAACCCCATGGACCTGACCGATCAGTCCTGGACGGTCATGCGGTTTGCCGAATACGAAGACGATGAAGGCGACCTTGAATGGCTGATCCGCAAGGACGGCTGCATGCACTGTGTCGACCCTGGTTGTCTTAAGGCATGTCCTGCGCCGGGCGCCATTATTCAGTATGAGAACGGCATTGTGGATTTCCACCAGGAAAACTGCATTGGCTGTGGTTACTGCATAACGGGCTGTCCCTTCGACATTCCCCGCATGTCAGACAAGGACAACAAGGTCTACAAGTGCACACTGTGCTCAGACCGGGTCGCTGTGGGCCAAGAGCCGGCATGCGTCAGCACCTGTCCCACGGGCGCCATTGTGTTTGGCACCAAGGAAGACATGATCAAACATGCCGACGACCGGATTGTCGACCTCAAATCCCGCGGGTTTGACGAGGCAGGTCTGTACGATCCCGAAGGCGTCAGCGGTACGCACGTCATGTACGTGCTGCATCACGCTGATCGTCCGGCTCTGTACAGTGATCTGCCGGAAAATCCGGTGATCAGTCCTATGGTCGGCCTGTGGAAAGGGGTTGCCAAACCATTGGGTGTCGCCGCCATGGCGCTGGCCACTTTGGGCGGATTTTTCCATTATTTCCGTATGGGTCCCAGCGAGACCACGGAAGAGGACGAGCGCAAAGCTGAGGAGATGACCAATGGACAAGACCAATAAAACAGGCATGATCCAGCGGTATAGTGCCAGCCAACGCATTAATCACTGGATCATTGCCTTGTCGTTCATATTGCTGGCCTTGTCTGGCTTGGCATTGTTCCATCCGTCCATGTACTGGTTAACCAATATTCTGGGCGGCGGCACCTGGACGCGCATTCTGCATCCGTTCATTGGCGTGTTCATGTTCATCTGCTTCCTGGTGTTTGCGGTCCGGATGGCTTGCAACAACATCATCAAGCGCCACGATATCGCCTGGATGAAATCCTTTCGCGATGTTCTGGCCAAACGTGACGACAAGGTGCCGGAAACAGGGCGCTACAACGCCGGGCAAAAAATGTTGTTCTGGGTGTTCGTGATTTGCATGATTGGCCTGCTGCTAACAGGTATCGTCATGTGGCGCTCATACTTCGCCCATCTGTTCCCTATGGGGCTGTTGCGGCTGTCCAGTGTGCTGCATGCGTTCCTCGGGTTCGTCATGATCTGCGCTATCATCGTTCACATTTATGCGGGTATCTGGGTCAAGGGGTCCATCCGGGCCATGACGCGCGGTACCGTCACACCGGGTTGGGCCTGGAAAAACCATCGTGGCTGGCTGCGCCAGATGCGTGGTTCAGGTTCCCATAAATAAAACGGAGGCGTTTTCTTGCAACGAATTTTGCAGCGTGGCGAGATCGAGAGTCTGGACCACACCACTATCCCCCGGTTGCGGCAGCCGGTACGTGCGGCGGTATTTTCCGACCGCGCCGTCCGGTTGCAGCAACTGGCTGCCGATAACAGCCCGATAGCCGACTACCTTTTGCTCATGGCACAGGTGGCCGCGGCGCAAAGCGCTCTGGTTGCCGATTTGCAGGTCCCGGGTCCGCAGGCAGAGCAGGTCGAACAGGCGCAAACACACGGTATGCCGCCCATGCAGGCCAACACGCATCCTCGTGATGCACAATGGCTTACTGTATTGTCCGATCTGTTGAGCACGGTGTTGCAGGCGCACGAAATACCCTCGGCAGCACGGCAGGTCATGCAAGACCTGTTGGAAAAAACCACCCAAGAGCCGGAAACACTCGAGTCCTGGGCCGATGCTTTGCTGGCCGAACGGGAAGACGGCGTTGACGCGGCCAGCGCGCCGTTCGTGATGGCCGCATTGCAGGTTTACTGGACGGCGCTGGCCACCGACTTTAACGAGGCGGATTTGCCGGTCGTTACCCCGCAGGGCGTTTGCCCCATGTGCGGTAGTCTGCCTGTGGCCAGTATTGTTCATGTTGGGGGGCAGGCCGATGGCTGTCGCTATTTGTGCTGCTCGCTGTGCTCAACAGAATGGCATTTGGTGCGGGCAACCTGCTCGCATTGCCAAAGCACCAAAGATGTCGCGCTCCACAGCATTGAAGACGGCCCTGAGGGGATCAAGGCCGAATCTTGCGACACCTGTCAAACGTATCGCAAAATCTTCTATCAGGAAAAAGTTCTGGGTGTTGATGCCGTGGCCGACGATCTGGGCAGCCTGATGCTCGATATGCTGATGGGCGAAGCGGGCTATACACGCTCCAGCGGCAACCCGCTTTTATGGCAGGATACCCAGGCCGACGCATGAAGGATGTTGCAAGCGTTACAGACATCCCTTCAGTTGATCGCTTGTTGAACACCGATGCAGGGCAGCACCTGCAGCAAGAGGTTGGCCGGACGCGGCTTAAAAATGCATTACGCGACGTGCTTGGCACGCTGCGTGGCCAGGTCCTGCAAGAAAAGCTGACAGCAGATCAGCTGGCTGCATCAGCGATTTTTCAGCGCGTTCGCCGGCAGCTGTGTGCCCAGGATGAAAGCCGCCTCAAGGCGGTGTTCAACCTGACCGGCACCGTGCTGCATACCAATCTGGGCCGCACTGTCCTGCCGGAAGAGGCCGTGACTGCCGTGGCGCAAGCCATGCGCCAGCCCGTGAACCTGGAATACGACCTCGCCACCGGCGACCGGGGCGAGCGCGATGACCTGGTTCATGACCTGCTGTGCGAGCTCACCGGGGCACCGGCCGTCACAGTGGTAAACAATAACGCCGCGGCTGTGCTGCTTATGCTCAACACGCTTGCCAGCGGCCGTGAGGTGGTGGTTTCCCGCGGAGAACTGGTCGAGATTGGCGGCTCGTTTCGCATTCCTGAAGTCATGCAACGTGCCGGGGCGCAGCTGGTCGAGGTTGGGACAACCAACCGCACGCATACTGCCGACTATGAAAACGCCATCACCGATCAAACAGGCCTGCTGCTGAAAGTACACTGCAGCAACTACGCCATTACCGGCTTCACAGAAAGTACCGCCATGGCGGATGTGGCCCGCATTGCGCACGCGCACGGCCTGCCGGCAGCGATGGACATGGGCAGTGGCACGCTGGTGGACCTGTCACGCTGGGGGTTGCCGCACGAAGATACGGTCCGCGATGTGCTGCAAACTGGCGTGGACCTGGCCACCTTCAGTGCTGACAAGTTGCTGGGCGGGCCGCAGGCCGGTATTATCGCTGGCAGTGCAGACCTGGTTCGTCAAATCGCCAAAAATCCGCTCAAACGGGCGTTGCGGGTAGACAAACTGCGCCTGGCCGCTCTGGAGGCAGTATTGCGTCTGTACCGGGCGCCCGAATTGCTGCCACAGCGTTTAACGACCTATCGGTTGCTTACGCGCGAGCCAGCCA